>JALZVZ010000021.1 GCA_023299945.1 Altererythrobacter sp.
AGTTCGGTTCGCTTTGCCAACGTTCCTGATTCTTTTGAAACAGTAGACTTTGGGACACTAAGTGGTGTCGATCTCGGCAGCATTCAGGCCGCTTTAACTGGCACGATTCAGCCCAATTTGGGTGTCGATGATGATGATCCAAACCTGCGCTTTTCAAGCGATACGGGCGCTCGTGTTACCGAGAGCAGCATCTTGCGCTGGGGCTTCGATTGGGAAACCGGCCCGCTTTCGCTGCATTTCGAAGCTTCGACAGCAAGCTCGGATACGGTTAACCCTAATCTGTCGACTACACTGAACTTCATCAACCCGAACCCGCTGACCCCACTTGATGGAACAAGTAACGACAACAGCGTTCCGTTCATTTACGATCTGTCGGGCGGTGCACTAGCATTTGGTATTGATTTCGACTCGCCATTTGCGCCGACTGTCCAAGACTTGCTCAATCCAGACAACACTGTCTTGGATGCGATTACAGCAAGCAGTAATGAAACCGACAACCGGGAAGATGCGCTTCGTTTCGACGCGTCTTACGACACCGCTGACGCACTGGGTTTCATTACCTCTGTTGATGCCGGCTATCGTTACAACAGAGGCTCGACCCGCTTCAGTCAAATCCGCTCAACATTCGGTACTGGCGCTATCGCCAATAGCCCGAGCGGTGCTCTGTTCTCCGAGTTGCTCGTTCCTGGTCCATCAAACTTTGATGACGCAGATGGGCGCGATTTGGCGTTCCGCAACTTCCTGGTTGTAGATCCCAATGCGGCGTTTAACGATCTAGACGGCACTTTGAACATTCTTCAGGCTGCGCTTGATACAACCAATGGTTCGATCGATGATCCGTCCTTCGATCCGTCTGCGTCCTTCGAAATCAATGAGAAGACGCATGCAATCTATGGTCAGGTGAATTTCGAGTTTGGTCCTGTGCGCGGCAATGTGGGCGCGCGCTGGGTCGACACAAGCATCAACTCGCTGGGCAATAATGTCGCCAATGGTGTCGTAACTCCGGTTACATCGTCAAGCAGCTACACAGAGTTCTTGCCGCGCTTGAACCTGGTTGCAGAAGTGAGGGATGATATCGTTCTTCGGGCTAGCTTTGGTGAAGATATCAATCGTCCTGACTTCAATGATCTGTCGCTTTCGGTGAACTTCCCCACTGGCCCTAACAACGCCGTGAACATCGGTAACCCGGATTTGGCGCCTGAAACGGTTAGATCATATGATGCCTCGGTAAGCTGGTATTTTGCACCAGCTGCGGCGCTGAGCGTGGGCGTATTCCACAAGAACCGCACCAACCTGTTTGTGACACAGGAAGAAGCGGCGGAAGTGGATGCAAATGGTTTCCGCGATATCACTGCTCCATGTGAAGGCGGCGGTATCTTTAACCCGCTTCCCGATCGCAACGTTTTGTCGGACATTCCGGGCAACGGCCTGTGTGTTCCTATCCAGACAATCGTCAACGATCCTGGTTCAACCAAGCAAACCGGTGTTGAAGTTGCATTCCAATATGACCTCTCAAGCTTTGAGGATTCTCTTGGTTTCGCATCTGGCTTTGGTGTGATCGCAAACTATACCTATCAGGAGTTTAGTGGTGGTACGCTCACCAACACATCTGATGCCGATAACCGCGGTACAGCCATTCTTGAAGCGAGCAGCGGTCTAACCGGACCATTCACTCGTGTTCAGGGTCTGCTGGACTTCTCCTCTCATGCTTACAACGCCACGTTGTTCTATGAGAAATATGGTCTGTCAGCGCGGGTGCGTTACACATGGCGCGATGCATTCCGCACCTTGGATACGGCTGCTGGCGCTAGCCTAGGCAGCACGATCGGTTTCCCGGTTGTGACAGAAGCGCGTGGGCAGCTGAACGGCAGCATCAACTACGATCTCACTGATAATATCAACATTGGCGTAGAGGGTGTGAACCTGTTGAAGTCCAATATTGAGCAATCATGTGTGAACGGCGGCGCTCTGCTTTGCTTCCAAGGTCTGCCGGATCGCCGGATTACCTTTGGTGCCTCGTTTAGGCTCTAACTAGAGCGTATGAATTCGCTGACGCGCGCCCACCTGCACGCGTCAGTGGATACAACCGATTGAGGGATCGGTTCTCCCAAGGGGGTTGGCGGAACGGCTGCTATTGCCGGGCTGCCAGCCCTCTTTCTTTTGGGGCAAGCATAGGGGGCATTGAAGAAACCCATTGCACAAAAGCCACAGTAATTTGCCAATATACCAATTGGTCTAGCAATTAGCGCTAAATGGCATGGTGATCGGGTTGACATTGATTTCAGCCCGGCTACGTCTACCGGCAAATAAAAGTTCCATGGGAGAGACACATGCTTAAACTTCGTGCCGCAGCATCCTTGCGCAATTCACGCGTAACAACTGCTTTACTAACGGGATCCGCTCTATCGGTTCTTGCCATGCCGCAAGCGGCGCTGGCGCAAGACGCGCAGGTACCTGAGCAAGTGGCAGAAGAGGACGATAACAGCATTGTCGTGACCGGCATTCGCTCAACGATCCAAAATTCAATCGAAGAAAAGCGCAATTCGGTCGAAGTGTTCGACGCTTTGTCAGCTGACGAAATTGGCGATCTGCCTGCTCTTTCCATTGGTGAAGCGCT
>JALZVZ010000022.1 GCA_023299945.1 Altererythrobacter sp.
TTGAGTGCGCAGCTTTCAAACACGGCCCTGAAGGCGCCATTTACCCTGGAACATGCAAGGGTCAGGCGGTTGATACAGCCAAGCCATTTGCCCTGAGGCTGAATTTAGAGCGCGCTATAGACCGGGCTGGTGCAATCACTTGGAGCGATGACATGGGAGACCAAACCATCGCCGATCCGCGCGACTTTGGTGATGTGGTGTTGGTGCGCAAGGATGCGCCTGCAAGTTATCATTTGGCCGCAACACTGGATGATGCGGCAGACGGCGTCACCCTAGTCACTCGCGGTGAGGATTTGCGCTCTGCCACCCATATCCACCGCTTGCTCCAAGCCTTACTGGGCCTGTCCCGGCCGGACTATCACCACCATCCGCTTCTGTTGGATGAAAGCGGCCAAAAACTTGCGAAAAGGCGCGGGTCGCCGTCCCTTGCTGACAGGCGCGCAGCGGGCGAGGATGGTGTGTTGCTTGGCAAGCAACTGCGCTTGCATAGTTTTCCGGCTGGAATTTCGCTCGAGAGCGCCTAAATACACTGGCATGACAACTTTTCTTATCATTGTGCTGGTCATCATTTGTGTGATGGTCGTCGTCTCGCTCGTTCGCGGAATCATCGCTTTTTTGCGAACGACCAAGGTCGATCTGGAGAACAATACGGGCGAAACCGTCACCGAAATGCAGCTTGCCCAAAACAAGGCCATGTTTGCGAGGATCAAATATCAAGCTCTGGCGATTGTGGTGGTGGTGATCATCATGGCTGTCGCTGGCGGCAATAGCTGATCGGGCGGGCGGCTTAAAATGGTCAAGCTCAATAAAATTTACACCAAGACGGGTGATGATGGCTCAACCGGCCTTGTCGATGGATCGCGCACGGCGAAGCATTCTGCACGGATCGCGGCCATAGGCTTGGTTGATGAGGCCAATAGCGCGATTGGCGTGGCAGCGGCTTCGGCAAAAGACACAGGCCATGCAGAGGCGCTTTTTCGTATCCAGAACGATATGTTCGATTTGGGTGCAGATTTGGCGACGCCGGCAGATGACGGCGACTTTGCCCCATCTGAAATGGTTTTGCGTGTAATCCCTGCGCAAGTGACGGCGCTAGAGACAGCGATCGACGTGTTCAATGAAGACCTAGAGCCGCTGACCAGCTTTGTGCTTCCGGGCGGCAGTGAAGCGGCCGCACGCACCCATGTGGCCCGAGCCAGTGTGCGCGCAGCAGAGCGCGCCGTGGCTGAATTGGCCGGTGCAGAAGGCGTCAATCCATCCGCACTCGCCTATATCAATCGATTGTCTGATTATTTGTTCGTTCTCGCCCGCGTCTTTAATGATAACGGCAAAACCGATGTAAAATGGGTGCCGGGCGCCAACCGATAAAGCGCAATTAGATAGCGCGCTAACCGCCAGGCGAACGAACCCTCTCTAGCCAACACTATCATCGCCCGCTAACACGCGCTTTTGCTGCACGTGCGAAGGGATATTTAATGCAAAGCATCGCCGTTATCGGATCGGGTCAAATGGGCACCGGGATCGCTCAAACCGTGGCTCAACACGGCATTCAAGTCATGTTGGCCGACATTGATTTGGCACGCGCAGAGGCAGGTAAAGCCGCCATCGACACTGCGCTGGGTAAATTGGTCGGACGCGGCAAGATAGAGGTCGATGAAGCCGAAGCCATTCTGGGGCGGATCACGGCTGTCGCCGACTATTCACCGATGAAAGATGCCAACCTCATCATTGAGGCAGCGACTGAACGCGAAGAAATCAAGCAAAGCATTTTCGAGGGGGCGGGCAAAGTCCTGTCGGACGATGCGATTATGGCGAGCAACACCAGCTCGATCCCGATCACCCGCATGGCGAATCACTCACCTGATGCAGAACGGTTCATCGGGCTGCACTTCTTCAACCCTGTGCCGGTTATGGGTCTGATTGAGGTCATTCCTGGCCTCGCGACATCGCAGGAGACAACGGATCGCACTTCAGCCTTTGCCAAGGCGCTGGGCAAGGAAGTTGTGCTCTCTCAGGATGAGCCCGGCTTTGTCGTCAATCGCATCTTGTTGCCAATGATCAATGAAGCCATTTTCTTGCTGGGCCAGTCAACGGCCGGGATTGAGGATGTCGATAAGGGCTGCCGCCTGGGTCTCAATCACCCCATGGGGCCGCTGCAATTGGCAGATTTTGTAGGGCTGGACACCTGTCTCGACATTATCAACGTGCTTTACCGCACGACGCGAGACACGAAATATCGCCCCGCGCCATTGCTCGTAAAATATGTCGAGGCTGGCTGGCTTGGACGCAAAACCGGCCGCGGCTTTTACGATTACACTGGCGATGCGCCCGTTCCGACGCGTTAATCGAAACGGATATAAGCGCCCGAATTTGGCTTAGCGAAGATCAGCGTTTGAAGGGATTGGCACCAAGCCGCCCACTTCTGGGGGGCCGGCGTCGTCTGCGTCGATATAGCCTGGGTCTACATCGGCATCGTTGATTGTATCATCGGTTGGCCGGTCAGAGAATGGATCCGTGCTTTCTGGCGAAGGATCGGTTCCATTGGTGTTGTCGACCAAGGCTTCATCATCCCATTCGACAACATTTGCATGGTCTTGGATGCCCGGTTTTGGTGCCGCTTTATTCCCGCTCGATGCAGGTTGATTGCCGTCTGTATCGCTGGTGTAAGTTCCGGCGGCTTCTGAAAGCACGCCTTCATCCTCGGCTGAGCCAACAAAGAACATGACGGCGCCAATGGTCAGCGCGCCAAATGCCAACACGCCTTTGAGAGTGGAGTTTGATGTCGAAGCCATGGGCGGCGGTTTATCCGCTGAAACTTAACTTTTGGTAAGCGCGCCGCTTGTCTGTGCCTCGCGCGACAAATCATAAAGCAAATCTAACGCATCACGCGGGCTCAAAGCATCCAGATCAATGCTGGCGATCCTAGCGGCCAATTCGGCGGCTGCGTCTGGTTCTTCTTCTTGCGGTGCGGCGGCAAATAATGGCAATTCGCCCAGGCCTGCGCCGATGCCGCCAGTTTCGCTGCGGGCTTTTTCGAGCTTTGCCAGAACCTGTTTTGCGCGCTTAACCACCGGGTCAGGAACACCAGCGAGGCGCGCCACAGCAAGGCCATAGGAACGATCCGCTGGGCCTTTGGTAAGCTCATGCAAGAGAACCAAATCGCCTTTCCATTCGCGCGCTCGCACATGGTGCAGCGATAAGGCGGGGCAGCTGTCAGACAGCCGCGCGAGCTCGTGATAATGGGTTGCAAACAAGCACCGGCAAGCGATGCGGCTGTGCACTTCCTCAGCGACTGCCCATGCCAATGCAAGGCCATCATAGGTTGATGTCCCGCGGCCCACCTCGTCCAAAATCACAAAGCTCTTGTCTGTCGCTTGGCTGAGGATGGCGGCGGTTTCGACCATTTCCACCATGAAGGTAGAACGCCCCTTGGCTAGGTTATCCGATGCGCCCACGCGGCTGAACAGGCGGTCGACCAGGCCGATATTGGCGCTGGTAGCAGGCACAAATCCGCCCGCCTGCGCCATCAGAATAATTAGCGCGTTCTGGCGCAAAAAGGTCGATTTACCGCCCATATTCGGCCCGCCGATCAGCCAAAGACGGTCGGACGCTGCCAATACGCAATCATTGGCAACAAAACGCTCTCCATCTTTTGATAAAGCATCCTCGACCACGGGGTGGCGACCGCCGGTGATCGTAAGCTGTGGACCGTCTGTTAAGCTTGGGCGGCACCACCCTCCTTCGGCGGCGCGTTCTGCCTGACCTGCGCTGACATCAATGCGAGCGAGCGCTTCGGCGGTAATGGCAATTGCTTGAGCGCGCGCGGCGATATTGGCGACCAAATCTTCAAAATGCGCTTCTTCTGCGGCCAATGCATGCCCGCCTGCCTCCGCAATCCGGCTGGCTTCCTCGTGCAAATCAATCGAGTTGAAGCGCACCGCGCCCTTCATTGTTTGGCGGTGGGTAAAGCCGCTGTTCGCTTCCATCAAAGCGTCACCATGCTTGCTGGGCACTTCGATGAAATAGCCAAGCACGCCATTATGCTTGATTTTGAGCGAGGTGATTTGCGTGTCGTCGCGGTAGCGGGCCTCCATCACGGCAATCGCGCGGCGGGCATTGCCCGATGTGGCGCGCAATTCGTCCAAACCGTGGTCATAACCTTCTGCAATAAACCCGCCGGAGGAGCGTTCTGTCGGAGGAGCTGCAACCAAGGCGCGGCTGAGCAAATCGACCAGAGCGCCGTGCCCGCCTTCAGCCTGCCCGCTTAAATCGGGGAGCAAATGCGTGAGTAACGCTGGATAATCACTGAGCGCGCCAAGCATATCGCGCAAGGTCGCCGCATCACGCAAACCATCGCGTATTTGGCCCAGATCGCGCGGGCTGCCGCGTCCAGCCATTATGCGGCCCAAGGCTCGGCCCAAATCTGGTAGGCTGCGCAATCCGTCCCGCAAATTGGCGCGGGTAATCGGATCGCCGTGCAACCAGTTCACCAATTCAAGCCGCTGGGTAATGGCTGCGCGATTGTAAAGCGGCGCGGCGAGATCGCCTGCCAGCATTCGCGCGCCAGCACCTGTCACACAGCGGTCGATGCTGGCGATTAAACTGCCTTGGCGGGCACCCGATTGCGAGCTCAATATTTCCAAATTGGAGCGCGTGGCCTCGTCAATCACCATCACCGCATCGCCGGCATGGACTTTGGGCGGAAGGAGCAGCGGCAAGGTGCCGCGCCCGGCATGATCGAGATATTCGACCAACCCGCCGGCGGCTGCCAACATGGCGCGCGAGAAATCGCCGAACCCATCCAATGTGGCCACACTATGGATGGCTTTCAGCCGGACCAACCCGCCATCGCTGGAGAAATCGGATTTTGGCCGCTCAATTTCATCACCTGAAGCCCATTCCCAGACCTCTGGCACCACGCATTCGCTCGGACCAAGCCGTGCCAATGCTGCGTTCAACATATCTGGTGCGCATTCCTCCAGCACCATCGCGCCGGTGGAAATATCGCAAGAGGCAATACCAATCACCCCGCGCACTTCGGCCAAAGCGGCTAGCACATTGGCCTGGCGCGGCTCCAGCAGAGCCTCCTCGGTCAAGGTGCCAGCAGTCACAAAACGCACAATGTCGCGCTTTACCAGAACTTTGGAGGATGGTTTTCCCTCCGCCTTGGCGCGTAGCTTTGCTTCTTCGGGTGTTTCCACTTGCTCGGCGATCGCGACCCGGCAACCGCCCCGGATCAGCCGGGCCAAATAGCCCTCGGCAGCATGCACAGGCACGCCGCACATTGCTACAGGTTCGCCGTCATGCTCGCCGCGGCTGGTGAGCGCGATGTTCAAAATGCCCGCCGCTATCCGCGCATCGTCGAAGAACAATTCAAAGAAATCGCCCATCCGGTAGAAGAGCAAACAACCCTCAGCCTGCTCTTTCAGCTCAAGGAATTGCTGCATCATTGGGGTGGGCGGTTTGGCCATGGGATAAGGCGTAGCGGGGGCGCGCCTGATTCGGGAAGGCAAAGCTGTCGCCTTTCCCCTATCGTTTGCCGCAACGCTCGGTTAAAGCTGGCGTAAATTAGGACCAATTGAGGAGATGATTTCGTGGCAGATGGCGACAAGGGGGGCTTCACCACGCGCGAAGCGCTGTTTTATCATGAGACAATCCGTCCCGGTAAAATTGAGATTATTGCCTCGAAGCCGATGGCGACGCAGCGCGATCTCAGCCTTGCTTATTCGCCCGGTGTAGCAGCACCAGTAGAGGCGATTGCCGCTGACCCCTCGCTTGCCGCGCGCTATACTGCGCGCTCCAATTTGGTCGCGGTGATCTCAAACGGAACAGCGATCCTTGGCCTCGGCAATTTGGGTGCGCTGGCATCCAAGCCGGTGATGGAGGGCAAGGCGGTGCTCTTCAAGCGTTTCGCCGATGTGGATTCGATTGATATTGAGCTTGCCACAGAAGATCCGCGCGCATTCATTGAGGCGGTGGCCTTGATGGAGCCGACTTTTGGCGGGATCAATCTAGAAGATATTAAAGCGCCTGAATGCTTCATCATTGAACAAGAATTGCGCGAGCGGATGAATATTCCGATCATGCATGATGATCAGCATGGCACAGCGATTATTACCGCCGCTGGCTTGCTCAACGCATGCCATTTAACTGACCGTGACATTGAAGACGTAAAGGTCGTTGTGAACGGCGCGGGTGCGGCTGCTATTGCGTGTACAGCGCTGATGAAAGCGCTGGGTGTGCGCCATGAAAATGTGATTATGTGTGACCGCACTGGGCCGATAACTCCGGGCCGTGAAAAGGTCGACCAATGGAAAAGCGCGCATGCGGTTGAAACCACGGCCACCAATTTGGAAGAAGCGCTGAACGGCGCGGATATTTTCCTTGGCCTGTCTGCTGCTGGCGCGTTGAAACCGGAATGGGTGAAGAAGATGGCGGATAGGCCGATCATCTTTGCCATGGCCAATCCAACGCCGGAAATCATGCCTGACGAGGCGAAGGCCGTTCGCCCAGATGCGATCATCGCAACGGGCCGCAGCGATTTTCCAAACCAAGTGAACAATGTGCTGGGCTTCCCCTTCATCTTCCGCGGAGCATTGGATGTGCAGGCCACCGCGATCAACGAGGAAATGAAGATTGCCGCAGCCACCGCAATCGCGGAATTGGCGCGTGAACGTGTGCCCGAAGAAGTCGCCAGCGCTTATGGCGGCAAGAACCAAAAATTTGGGACAGATTACATTATCCCTGCGCCGTTTGATCCGCGCTTGATGGAGGTGGTCTCCTCTGCCGTGGCGAAGGCGGCGATGGATTCTGGCGTGGCAAAATTCCACATTGAGGATTTTGACGCTTATCGGCATTCGCTCAAAGCGCGCCTCAACCCGACCACCTCTGTCCTGACCGGCACCTATAATATGGCGAAAGCCAATCCCAAGCGGATGGTCTTTGCCGAGGCGGAAGAAGAAGTCGTGCTGCGCGCCGCGATCCAATACCGTGATTTTGGCTATGGCACGCCAGTTTTGGTTGGCCGCACCAAAGCAGTGCTCGACAAATTGCACCAACTGTCTGTGTCTGACCCGCAAAGTTTTGAGATCCAGAACTCAGCCGATAGCGAGCATGTGCCCGCCATGGTCGACTATCTTTATGCCAAGCTGCAACGCAAGGGTTATACCGAGCGCGATGTGCGCCGGATGGTGAACCAAGAGCGTAACGTGTTCGCGGCGCTGTTGGTGGCGCTAGGTCACGGTGAGGGCATGATTTCGGGCCTCACTCGCACCTTTGCGCAAACCGCGCGTGAAGTGAATATGGTGCTGGAGCCAAAGCCCGGTGCGCTGCCATTTGGCATCCATATGATGATCGGCAAGAACCACACGACCTTCATGGCCGATACGACGATCAATGAACGCCCAACGGCGGCTCAACTGGCGCATATCGCCAAGGAAACCGCCGCTGTTGCGCGCCGGATGGGGCATGAGCCGCGCGTTGCGTTTCTGTCCTATTCCACCTTCGGCAATCCTTCGGGCAAATGGCTCGATAATATCCGTGAGGCGGTCGCAATTTTGGACGCAGAAGACCCCGGCTTTGAATATGAAGGCGAGATGGCGCCCGATGCTGCGCTGAATGAAAAAGTGATGAAGCTTTACCCCTTCAACCGCCTGTCAGGCCCGGCCAATGTGCTGGTTATGCCGGGGCTGCAATCAGCCAATTTGTCGGCAAAATTGCTGCGCGAATTGGGCGGAGATGCCACCATTGGCCCAATGATGATCGGCATGGAAAAACCGGTTCAGATCGTGCCGATGACAGCGCTTGCACCTGATGTGCTGACGCTGGCTGTTCTGGCGAGCGCGGGGGTTGTGGGGTAATTCCCTAAGTTTGCCGCCAGTGGCCAATGAACAATGCGCCGCTAGTTAAGATGAATATAATGCCCAAAAGGCCAAAAATCAGCGGCAGGAAATAGCGGTACATGAAGCTATCGATTTGAGCATCGGCGGGCGAGTCGGGATCATAAATCACCTCTACCGGCCCGCCAAGCTCGCCTGCCGAGGAACTGGCGGAAGTGTTGCTTGTAAACTGGTGCAAGGCCCCGCCTTTGTCGCGAAATTCGACTTCGGGTTTGTACATGACAGTCCCTTCGTCATCGCGGTAACGGCCAAGTGCGACGATAGTGCCGGTGGCTTGCCCGCCTTTGGCCACGAGCTCCATGTCATCATAATAGAATGAGCCGCCAACACCGCTGAATATCACGCCAATAGGCAGGAAAAGGCAGGCGACCTTAAGTTTCTGATTGGACAATGCACGGCTCCAAGTCGTTTATGCAGATTAGCGTCGGCGATACCGGAAATACCAGACCTCGTGCTTAAACACTTCGCGCGCTTTTTTCTCATAGCGCGTCTCGGTCCAGCCGCCGGGACGGTTTTGCCAATCATCCGGTCCATCGACCAGCCATTCAAAATTGTCGGAATGGCCGCGCATGACCATCAAGGCGTGGCGCAGATAGACAGCATGATCGGTGCCGAAACGAAATTCGCCGCCCGGTTTCAGCTTGTCGGCAAACATTTGCACCGGCCCATCATTCATCATCCGGCGCTTGGCATGGCGCGCCTTTGGCCAAGGGTCGGGATGGAGCAGATATACAAAGCTTAAGCTCCCATCGGGAATGCGGGCCAGCACTTGCAATGCGTCGCCATGATGCAGACGAACATTGCTGAGGCGGCCATCTTCGATATGCCCAAGCGCAGCGGCGACACCGTTCAAATAGGGCTCGGCCCCGATAAATCCGTGATCGGGCAGCATGTCGGCGCGCGCCGCCATATGTTCACCTGATCCAAAGCCGATTTCAAAATGCATCGGGCAATCTTGATGGAACAATGATTGTGCGGTGACTTCGCTTTCATCATCGGGCCCGTCCATAGGCACAGAAATCTGCGGCAGCAGCCTTTCAACCAACTGCTGCTGATGCCCGCGCAAAGGCTTGCCTTGGCTGCGGCCATAGAGCCGGTTCAATGTTGTCGGATCGCCATCTTTATATGCACTCATGGCCGCAGCGCATAAGGCGGTTTTTCGCTATGCTCAAGCTAGGCGGCAAAAGCGGTGAGATTTGCGAAATATTCCAAATGCTCTGCTGGCAGTGCGATATCGTAGATTAGGCCGGAGAAAGGCAGCACGATTATCGGCGCGGCAATGGCTCCCAGAACCACCAAGGTGCGCGCAGATTTCGTCAGCCCTTGGAAGTGCAGAGCGCTGGCTATATGCGCAAAAAAACTGAATACCGCGATCAGATAATAGGGCCAGAAGCCATATTTGAGCGGGGCCAATGTCAGGGTTCCGGCGGGCCAGTAGAAATTGGTGTCGAGCTCGCTAAGCCATCTTGCAGACAAAGCGGCGCCCATATGCGCACCCAAAAATACAGCCAGCACCAATCCGCTGCCCAGTTGCAGCCGTCCCCAGCCTTTGTCTACGCCCCCCTGCCAGCGCCGGACTGCAAGGCGGAGGCCGATGAGTATTTGGCCGAGCACAGCCCCAATCAGCACAGTTTCAGCAACTGGATTGCGGTAAATCATCCGTACCATTTTGAGCGCCGCCGTGTGCATGTCGACGCCGCCCCAAGCCATCAGATGATTGCCAAGATGCAGCAAGGCAAAAGCGCCAATGATCAGCGCAAACGCCCGGTGGATTTGCCTTGAGCCAAAAGTCATGCGACACCCTTTTAAGCGGATTCGATTTATCCGGTTAAATATTATCCGATTAAAGGAGTCAAGCCTTTGCAGCTTTCTAAGGGAGTGGAATGGGCCGTGCACAGCTGCACAATGATGGCGATCTTGCCTGAGGGCCGAGGCCTGAGTGCAGATGCTTTGGCGCAGTTTTTTGAGGTGCCGTCTGCCTATCTCGCCAAGCAATTGCAGGCGTTGCGACGTGCGAACATCGTGCAATCGGTGCGCGGACAGGGCGGCGGATACCGTCTGGCGCGTAGCGTGGATGTGATTAGCCTTTGGGATATTGTTGCCGCAGTTGAGGGTTCTGCAACGGCATTTCGCTGCACGGAAATCCGCCAGAATGGCCCTTGCGGTTTGGCGAAGAAGGACTGCAAACGCCCGTGTGAAATCAACAGCGCGTTTCAGGAGGCAGAAGAGGCGTGGCGCAATGTGCTCAAAAACCGGAGCTTGGCCGACATCAACGCTGAGGTTGCCGGTAATGCTGCGCCTGATCATCTGATTGCGCTGGCCACTTGGACGATGAACAACGCATAGAAAAACCCCCTCAGGCGCAAAGGCCTAAGGGGGTTTGAATTTCCCTGAACAGGAGAAAAATTCGCGCCGTGAGGACCAGCTCAAGTCGCGTGAGTTAGGTGTTTAGGCGGCCTCGGCAGCCTCTTCTGGATCGCGCAGCACATAGCCGCGGCCCCAGACAGTCTCGATGTAATTGTCACCGCCGCACGCCAGCGACAATTTCTTGCGCAGCTTGCAGATGAACACATCGATGATTTTCAATTCGGGCTCATCCATGCCGCCGTAAAGGTGGTTGAGGAACATTTCCTTGGTGAGCGTGGTGCCTTTGCGCAAGCTCAAGAGCTCAAGCATGGCGTATTCTTTACCGGTGAGATGGACGCGGGCGCTGTCGACTTCGACGGTTTTGGCGTCGAGGTTCACGGCCAGCTTACCAGTGCGGATAACCGATTGGCTGTGCCCTTTAGAACGGCGCACAACAGCATGGATCCGAGCAACCAGCTCTTCGCGGTGGAATGGCTTGGTCACGTAGTCATCAGCGCCAAAGCCAAAGCTGCGGATTTTACTGTCCATTTCGGCAATGCCGGAAAGGATAAGGACCGGCGTTTGCACCTTGGCAACGCGCAGTTTTTTCAGGACGTCATAACCATGCATGTCTGGCAAATTGAGGTCGAGCAGGATGATATCATAATCATACAGCTTACCCAGATCGAGGCCTTCTTCGCCAAGATCAGTTGAATAGACATTAAAACCTTCAGTGGTGAGCATAAGTTCAATCGCCTTGGCGGTTGTTGGCTCATCTTCGATCAGTAGCACGCGCATGGGTTGCCCCCTTTTAACTTCATTTTCTGATAACCCCTCAGCAGGAGAGGTTGCTGTTCATTAACCACACCATGTCTGAACGGAAAAGGTTAATATGTTGTAAATGAGTCGCTTCGTGCAGCACGTGAGATAATGTGAGTCTTTGAAGCAACAGGGGTTTTTCCTAGGCCGCGCGCATTAAGGGCTTGCTAAGAAGGATTACGGGAAGGTTACGAGGGACGTTTCAACCCAGACATCTTCAAAAATTCTCCAACTTCTTCTGACGGCGTCGTTGCACGCTCGAACCGATGCCTAGGGCTTCGCGATATTTGGCAACCGTGCGCCTTGCCAAGTCAAAGCCTTCGTCCTTTAATAGAGCAACGAGCTTGTCGTCCGACAGGATCTTCTTCGGCTCCTCTGCATCGATCAGTGCTTTGATCCGCGATTTGACCGCTTCGGAGGATGCGCCTTCGCCATCGCTGGACCCTACGCCGCTGGTGAAGAAATATTTCAGTTCAAACGTGCCGCGGTCGCAGTGAAGGAATTTGTTGCTGGTGACGCGGCTGATTGTGCTTTCGTGCATTTCGATCTTATCTGCCACTTCGCGCAAAGTGAGCGGTTTGAGCTCAGACACGCCGCGTCGGAAAAACCCGTCCTGCTGTTTCACTATTTCAGCAGAGGTTTTGAGGATCGTCTTTTGCCGTTGGTCGAGCGCCTTAATCAGCCAGTTCGCATCAGCGAGCTTTTCCTTTAGCCAGCCTTGCGCCTCTTTGCTGGCGGCTCCCTCGCGCAGTTCGACATAATAGCCGCGATTGACGATGAGGCGGGGCAGGGTCGCTTCGTTCAACTTGATCTCCCATGCCCCATCGCTGCCCGTGGTCAGAAGAATATCGGGCACCACCGCGCTGGCGGCAGATGAACCAAAAGCCAGCCCCGGCTTGGGATCATAGGCGCGCAATTCACCAAGCATGTCGGCGAAGTCTTCCTCGTCCACGTCGCACATACGGCGCAGGCGAGGGATTTCTCCGCGGGCGAGCAGATCAAGATTGTCGATCAGCCGCGCCATGCAGGGGTCATAACGGTCCGCCTCGCGCGCTTGTATCGCAAGGCATTCTGCAAGGCCCCGCGCGGCAATTCCGCTAGGCTCTAATGTTTGCACCGCTGTAAGAGCGCTTTCTACCTCAGACACAAGCACGCCCAAATCCGCTGCCACATCGCGCAAGTCAAAGCTCAGGTAACCCGCTTCATCCAGCAGGCCGATGATATGGCGCGCGATAAAGGCTTGTTTGTCGGTTGTGCAGGCTGGGCCCAATTGTTCGAGCAAATGGTCGGCCAATGTTAGGTCTGCGGTGCTGCGCTCTTCTATAGAGGTCAGCTCATCATCGCTGCCGCCTGCGCCGCCAGAAAGCGATGCAGAACCCCATTCGCCGCTATCAGAGCTAGCAATTGCGCCGTCGCCCGTATCGCGGTCTCGGTCCAGCGCGCTATTGTCGATGTCGAGCGGGGCATCGCTTTCGCCATTAGCCTGCCCGATCAATTGATCAGCGGTAAATTCCTCGCGCGGAATATCGTCGGGCTCGCTAGTATCGCCGCTAGCCTCTTGGCTGACATTGCCCGCCTCCAGCAGCGGATTGGCTTCCAGTGCCTCGCCGATAAATGTCTCAATCTCGAGGTTAGAGGCCGCCAGCAGCTTGATCGCTTGCTGCAATTGCGGCGTCATCACCAGCGATTGGGATTGTCTTAAATCAAGGCGAGGGCCGAGCGCCATAATAAAGCGCCGCTAAAGCGTGAACCCTTCGCCAAGATAGAGGCGCTTGACGTTTTCATCTGCAACCAAAGCCTCAGGCGAGCCAGAAAACAGAACCTGCCCGCCATATATAATGCAAGCGCGGTCAACGATATCCAAAGTCTCGCGCACATTGTGATCGGTGATCAGAACGCCAATGCCGCGCCCTTTCAAATCTTTCACCAAATCTCGAATGTCGCTGATCGAGAGCGGATCAATGCCTGCAAAGGGCTCATCCAGCAGCATGATCGACGGTTTCGCAGCCAAAGCGCGAGCAATCTCACAGCGGCGACGTTCACCGCCCGACAATGCCATGGCTGGTGAGGAGCGCAGGCGGCCAAGGCCGAATTCATCGAGCAGCCGTTCCAATTCTTGGGCGCGTGTGTCCTTGTCCGGTTCTACCATTTCAAGCACGGAATTGATGTTTTGCTCCACCGTCATGCCGCGAAAAATGCTGGTTTCCTGCGGCAGATAGCCCAGGCCAAGGATCGCGCGGCGATACATGGGCAGCTTCGTCACATCCTCGCCATCCATCAAAATGCGGCCAGTGTCAGGGCGAACAAGACCCATAATCGAGTAGAAACATGTCGTCTTGCCCGCGCCATTGGGGCCGAGCAAGCCGAGGACTTCACCTTTGCCTACCGTTAGGGATATGTCGGAGAGAACCGCGCGCTTATCGTAGCTTTTGGCGATGGAAATCACCTCCAGCCCGCCATTGGGCAGGGGCGCATTCGCATCATATGTGGCAGTTTGCGGTTCGGACATGGTGTTTGTTTCGGTCATCGTGAGAGGTGTTTTAGCAGGCCTTTCTTACCGAGAAACCCCTGAAACATCGAAATTGGCAAGATTTATGCATGAAAGCACAAATTTCACTCATATGGTTAGCGCCCTTGCCAGATGGCAACTTGTTTGGAATACTCCCGACTCGGTAGAGGAAATTGGGGAAGAGCTTCGGATGAATGACATCCTATCAAGCAAAGTCGCGCCAAAGATTGCTATGAAGGGACACACAGATGTCCGGCATAAGGCGTGCGACTGGCGCAAATCCATGAGCGATCATGTCGCTTTTGCGCTTTTGGTCTATACCAGCCTACAAATTTTCATGACAGTTCACGCCATGAAAGAGGGATCCACTTCGGTGATGCCTTATTTCGTCCTAGTTGTTTTGGTCGCCGGAATTATCCCGGCTTGCCGCTGGTTTGAGCGGCGCTGGCGCGATCTCAGCGACGAAGACGCTGCGGACAAAAGCCTGCTGGGCGCCTTTCGCCGCGATATCATCGCACTATGGATAATGGCGATTGGTTTTCCGTTTTTGCTGACAGGTGCATGGAAAGTGTTTGCGGCTTAATAGCCGCATTCACTGAATTTCCAGCGCTTAATTGCCAGCTCTGGCAATCGCTTCAATAACGACTTGGCGTGCCTCTGCGGCATCACCCCATTTGCCCACGCGCACCCATTTTTCTGCCTCTAGATCTTTGTAATGGGTGAAGAAATGCTCGATCTGTTGCAGGATGATCGAGGGCAAATCCTTCGTCTCACCGACATCGGAATAATAGGGGAAAGTTGTGTTGACGGGCACGCAAATCAGCTTTTCATCGCCGCCATGCTCATCTTCTAGGTTCAGCACGCCAATCGGGCGCGCTTTTACCACGCAACCAGCGATAAACGGGCTGCGCGCAATCACCAAAGCATCCAGTGGATCGCCATCGGGCGACAATGTGTGCGGCACAAAGCCGTAGTTGGCGGGATAGCGCATCGGTGTATGCAGGATTCGATCGACGAACAGCGCGCCGCTATCCTTGTCGAATTCATATTTCACAGGCTCGCCGCCGGTCGGCACTTCAATGATGACGTTGAGTTCTTCTGGAGGGTTTTCGCCGGTGGGAATTTTGTCGATACGCATGAGGGTGCTTCTCTTTACTGAGGTTATTATTGGGGGTGCGCAGATACTTCTGCGTTCATATGCCGCGCCCATTAACGCCGCTGGCATATTGCGGCAAGCGCTTTGACCGCTTAAGCGCTTCGGCACCATGGCAAAAAACACTCCAAAAGCGATACGCGGTACGCAAGACATATTCGGCTCAGATGCGGAGGCTTTTTCGCATGTCGTCGAAACATTCGAGCGTGTGCGCAAATTATACCGCTTCCGCCGCGCGGAAATGCCCGTGTTTGAAAAGACGGAAGTTTTCGCCCGCGCGATTGGCGAGACAACCGATGTTGTCTCCAAGGAAATGTATTCCTTCGAGGATCGCGGCGGGGAATCGCTAACGCTGCGCCCTGAATTTACAGCGGGCATTGCGCGCGCCTACCTAACGAACGGCTGGCAGCAACATGCGCCGTTGAAACTGGCCACACACGGGCCTTTGTTCCGTTACGAACGCCCGCAAAAGGGGCGTTACCGGCAGTTTCACCAGATTGATGCAGAGATTATTGGTGCCGCTGAACCGCAGGCCGATGTGGAATTGCTGGCGATGGCGGACCAGCTTTTGCGCGAGCTCGGCATTTCCGGCGTGACCTTGCAGCTGAACACTTTGGGCGATGGCGAGACACGCGGGGCATGGCGCGCGGCCTTGATCGAATATTTCAGCAAAGTACGCGGTGATTTGTCGGAGGATTCGCAGGAGCGCCTTGAGAAGAACCCGCTGAGGATTTTGGATTCGAAGGACCGGCGCGACAAAATGTTCCTCGCCGATGCGCCCAAGATTGACGAATTTCTCTCCGATGAAGCGGGCATTTTCTTTGAAGAAGTGAAATCTGGTTTGGATGCCGCTGGCGTTGAATACAAGCGCGCTGAAAGCCTTGTGCGCGGCCTAGATTATTACCGGCACACAGCGTTCGAATTTATCCCTGATGAGGGTTCTGCAGCAGCCGATGCCTTGGGCGCGCAAAGCACTGTGCTGGGCGGTGGACGTTATGATGGCTTGATGGAAAGCCTCGGCGGACCAGCGACACCTGCGGTTGGCTGGGCAGCGGGTATTGAACGGCTGGCTATGTTGGTCGATCTAGAGAAAGCTCAAGGCAACGACCATTGGGTCGTCGCTGTAGTTCCCGTAGGTGATGCAGCATACATCGAAGCTCAGAAGATCGCGAGCGAGTTGCGTTCGAATTCTATAATTTGCGAGATGGCATTTCGAGGCAACGTTAAGAAGCGTATGCAGAAAGCTGCAGCGGCTGGCGCTCGTTTTTCCCTGATTATTGGCGAAGACGAATTGGCCAATGGCGTTGTAACAGTAAGAGACATGGCGACTGGTGAGCAGGCAACTATGAGGCGTAATTGGATCCCACAGGGCGTATTTGATCTATTCTTTGAGAACGATGCTGCGAAGGAACAGGGTGACGAAGTTGCGCCTCTGTCGGAACGACTTAGAGCAAATTCATAATGAAAATCCCTCCAGAACGCCTCCGACAAATCGCGCAGCGCTTTGCTGAGCTAGAAGCCCGCATGGCCTCTGGTACGCTGGAGGGCGATGTTTTTGTGCAGGCGTCGCGCGACTATGCTGAGCTGGAACCCGTTGCCAAAGTCGCTGCCGAAGTTGAAGCTGCGCATGCCGAAATCGCTGATCTCAATGCAATGCTCGCTGATCCAGAAATGAAGGCGATGGCTCAGGAAGAGCTCGCTGCGATTGAGGCGGCCCTCCCGGGCAAAGAGCGCAGTCTTGCATTGGCATTGCTGCCGCGTGACAGCGCCGATGCGCGCCCTGCTATGCTGGAAATCCGCGCAGGAACTGGCGGCGATGAGGCGGCATTGTTCGCAGGCGATTTGTTCCGCATGTATGAACGCTTTGCCAGTGAAAATGGCTGGAAAGTGGAGCCTGTCTCCATGAGCTCCAGCGAGGTCGGCGGTTTCAAAGAAGTCATCGCCAATGTGCGCGGCAAGGGCGTGTTTGCAAAGTTCAAATTTGAAAGCGGCGTCCACCGCGTGCAGCGAGTGCCAGCGACCGAAAGTGGCGGCCGGATCCATACATCGGCCGCCACGGTCGCAGTCTTGCCAGAGCCCGATGAAGTCGATGTTCAGATCAATGATACGGATTTGAAAATAGACACTTACCGTGCGTCCGGCGCAGGCGGCCAGCACGTCAATACAACAGACAGCGCGGTGCGGATCACGCATGAACCCAGCGGCCTGGTCGTCACCTGTCAGGACGGGCGCAGCCAGCACAAGAATAAAGAAAAGGCGATGCAGGTTTTGCGCGTGCGTCTTTACGAACAGATGCGCGATGAAGCGCAAGGCGCCGAGGCCGAAGCGCGCAAAGCCATGGTCGGTAGCGGCGACCGGTCCGAGCGCATCCGCACCTATAATTTCCCGCAAGGCCGCGTCACCGATCACCGCATTGGCCTGACCCTGCATAAGCTGGATGAGATTATCCAAGGCAGCGGTTTGGGCGAGCTAGTGGATGCGCTGATATCTGAGGATGAAGCGAAGCGTTTGGCGGCGCTTAACGAGTGACAATTGCGCAGGCTTTGAGGGACGCGGCGGAGCGCCTTTCCAAGACCTCTGACACCGCGCGATTGGATGCCGAATTGCTAATGGCCCATGCGCTGCATGTGAGTCGTTCCGACATGCTTTTGCAGCATATGGACGGTGAAGAACCAGCGGATTTTCGCAGCCTTATCGCGCGCCGCGCGGCCCGTGAGCCCGTGGCTTATATCATGGGTTATACCGAGTTTTACGGGCGCTGTTTTGATGTCGGGCCCGGCGTATTAATCCCGCGCGATGACAGCGAAATTTTGGTCGATACGGCTTTGGGAATTGCGCCTAAGGATGCGCGTGTGCTTGATATGGGCACAGGTTCAGGCGCGCTGGTGGTGACATTTTTGGCTGAACGGCCAGCGGCGCTTGGCATCGGTTTGGATGTTTCGGCCCAAGTGGTTCGGATTGCTCAGAGAAATGCCCATAGCCTTGGCGTGAGCGATCGTTTGGGATTGCTTCAGCGTGACTGGGGGCGGCCGGGTTGGAATTACAATCTGCCATTGTTCGACCTCATCCTATGCAATCCGCCTTATGTCGAAGATGATGCGGAACTAGAGCCAGATGTGCGGCAGTTTGAACCATCCGAGGCTCTGTTCGCCGGAGCCGACGGCATGGATGATTACCGCATTATTATTCCGCAATTGGGAAATATTCTGAAAGCAGATGGTAAGGCTATCTTGGAGATCGGGCATAGACAGGCGGAGATGGTCGCAGATCTCGCGGCCAAAGAGGGCTTTTCTGCGGAATTGAAACATGACCTTGGCGGCCGCCCACGTTGTCTCATTTTGAGTCGCACAAATGTGGAGCAATAAGCCTGCACAGCAAAAGGGGCTTGGCAAAAGCGAATCCGGCGGCTAACTCTA
>JALZVZ010000023.1 GCA_023299945.1 Altererythrobacter sp.
GCATCTGGCCAAAGGCCCAATGCATAATCAAGGCAACCTCATCAGCGTAAGCCGGTTCAAAGCTTTCCAAATTGGGCTGCCCCATACCAATAAGCGGAGTGTTGATGGATTGGTGCGCCCCGCCCTCGCCAGCCAGTGTTATACCTGATGGCGTTCCAACCAGCAGGAACCGCGCATCCATATAGCAACCATAGTTGAGCGCATCGAGACCGCGCGCAATGAACGGATCATAGACCGTTCCAACCGGTATCAATCTGGTCCCAAAATGTTCAGCTGAAAGCCCAAGCGAGGCCAGTGCTAAGAAAAAATTGTTCTCCGCAATACCCAGCTCAATATGCTGGCCTACCGTTTGGCCTGCCCATTTTTGAGTGCTGGGGATATTTGCCTGCTGGAAGACATCAGCCAATTCCTTACGCCGGAACAGGCCACGTTGATTGACGAACGCCCCCAAATTGGTGGTCTGTGTCACATCGGGTGCGGTGGTGACAATGCGGTCCGCCAGCTCCGCATCAGATTTCGCCAAATTATGCAAAACCTTGCCAAAGGCCGCCTGTGTTGATTGTTCCTTTGCTTGGGGCACGGCAAAGCGCGGAGGCATTGTGACAGCCGGTGCTGCAAATTCAGCCGGCTTTTGCGCAATCGGGCTGCTGTCAACAAAGGCTTGCAATTGGGTCGCGGCATTGTCTCCGACACCCGCCCATTTGTCCCACTCTTTCCCTTCAGCAATGCCCAAGCTTTCGCGCAGTTCAAAAATCTGACCTTCATTCATCATGCCGGAATGATTGTCTTTGTGACCGGCCAAAGGCAGGCCATGCCCCTTAACCGTATAGGCTATGAGCAAGGTAGGCATGTCATCATCCATTGAATCGAACGCATTGATAAGCGTCTCGATGCAATGCCCGCCAAGGTTGGTCATCAACCTAGCCAGCGCCTCATCATCATGCGCCCCCAGCAATGCCTTGACCCCGTTTTTGGACCCGATATCTTTGAGCAATCTGGTCCGCCACGCCTCACCGCCAAGATAGGTTAGCGCCGCAAATTCTGCATTGGGGCAATTTTCGATCCAGTCTTGCAGCGCTTTGCCGCCAGGTTTCTTAAAGGCCGCACGCTGCAATTTGCCATTTTTTAGCGTGATAACCCGCCATCCGCAGGTTTCAAATATATCATCAAACCTTCGGAACATGCGGTCCGCAGTCGTCGCATCAAGAGACTGACGATTGTAATCCACCACCCACCAACAATTGCGTAAATTGTGCTTGTAGCCCTCGATGAGGCACTCATAAATATTGCCCTCATCAAGTTCAGCATCCCCCATCAAGGCAATCATCCGTCCAGCGTTCGCCTCTTCCAAATGGCCATGCGCGATAAGATAATCTTGGACCAGGCTGGTGAAGGCCGTTTCGGCAACGCCCAACCCAACCGATCCAGTCGAAAAATCTACAGGAATGCTGTCTTTGGTTCGCGAGGGGTAGCTTTGCACCCCGCCCAGCCCTCGAAAACGCTCCATCTTGTCGCGCGTTTGTTGATCGAGCAGATAGTGGATTGCGTGCAGGACTGGCCCGGCATGAGGCTTTACCGCAACCTTATCTTGCGGCCTTAGCGCATGGAAATACAGCGCCGCCATGATCGCAGTCATCGAAGAACAGCTGGCCTGATGGCCGCCAACCTTCAACCCATCACGTTTTTCCCGAATGTTATTGGCATTGTGCACCATCCATGATGACAACCAGCGTAGCCGTTCATCAAGCAGTTCAATATTTGCAATGTGATCGGACTTGCTGGCAACTTTGGCTGCATCCATGGGGTTCTCTCCGTGCTCAATCTTGGTCAGTGTATCGCGCAAATGGGATTGGAATTTGTACGCCGGATAACGAGTTATTTGCTAGTCCGTGTCTCGCCCTCGATTGCCTCGCCAAGGACACAGGGGTTGTCGGCATTCACGCCTCGCTCTAAAAATTCTAACGATACTGCCAAGGCTTGGCCGAAAAGGCGCTGAGAGGCGGCATCTGCCGGTTTTTCACGGCCAAATATCCCGCCAAAATAGTGATCCACGCCCTCACCCACCCACAGCGCGCCAAGCCCGCTGGGACCATTGTCGTAACTGGCGGTATGAGCCCGCCAATCATCGACAAAACCCGGAAAAACGTCCGTTGTGCCAGTGATGGTCAGCGTTGGTACGGCAAGCGAGCTCCAGCCCTCTGCGGCGATCAAGCCGGGCATCGGCCCGGGCGGAGACCATCCAGCAACCACATCCACTGCCGGGTTGCGGCGGTCCGCCGATACGCCGCTGGCTTCAATCGCCTGCGCGCCTGCTGTCAGATGCGCGAACAAAGCCCCATAGCTGTGGCCAAAGGCGGCGGTTCGCAGTGGGTCAAGGGTAAGGCCGCGATTGCCCAGCTCGTCCATGACCGAGCGAGGCGGGGCCAAGGCCAAGGCCATGTCTGCGTTGCGCGTGAGCCAAGTCTCGTTTCGCGAGGGAGGAGTTTCATGCTCAAATTCTTCTGAATCGATATGCATCGGGGCAACCACCACAAATCCAGCAGCAGCAATAGGCGCAAGCAATGCGCGGTAGCGATCCGGCGCAGCAAAAGCCCCATGCGAAAACGCTGCCAGAGGATACATGCCGCCTTTCACAGGGGCAAAAACCGTAATCGGAACCTGCCGCCCATCGCTAGTGGCCGCCATAAGGCTAAACTCTTGCGCCTCCCCAGCTAGCCGCTCCTTGCAAGTCTGCGGTGCCACTGGCGCGATTGCTGCGGAGGCTGCCTGCCCATTGGCAAGGGTTTTTGGCTGGGCTCCAGGCATGGTACAACCTGCAAGGCTGGTGGCCAAAAGAGCCAGGCTAAAGGGAAGTATATTGCTCATCCTATACGTCTGTCAGACTGTATCATGGATCGTGCACCTCTATTTGAATCTAATCACCTGTCGATGAAAAGAGCCGTTCTCAAATCATGCTAATATAAATTACCTAGATGCATCGCTCAACATGGTGCTGTCAGTCTAATCGCAACTCGTCTCCGATTGGCGCAGCTATCCCTTACCCTGAAGCCAATATCAATCAGGTGCATTTGCTCTGACAGTACCCTCTGGGTTCAATTCCGATTGATAGTGACGTCTAGAATAGCGTCGATTAGTTCCTGCGGCGCTCGGGCAAATGCCTCGTCCTTTTCGTGTTCTGCAAACACCGCTTGGCCCATTTCTATGGCCTTCACATAAGCGGCCAAGCTCGTCCGGCAAAATGGGCAATTTGCCATGTGACGGTTGAAAAGCTTGAGCTGCTTTTCATTTAACCGGCCGTCGACATAGTCTACGAGAAATTCTTCGAATTCGCCGCAAGTAATCTGGCCAGGCAAATATTTCAGCATCGCCCCGCCCATCGCCTGCACAACTCTCCGACTTGTGGGTCGACGCAAAGCTGCGCGGAACATACGGCTTACAAATGGCTTGTGATAAGCGTGCTCATGCATAGCAGCGATCTCCCATTCTTTCGAAGCTTGTTTCGTGGTTGCAAGTTGTCGAGATATGCTGCCCGTTCATAGGATGTCATCCAGACTTTTTGGGCCCATGGTAGGCAAAAGGCGCTTTTTCAGTTGGCTTCGCCCGCGATGAACGCGCGTCCGAACCGCGCTCTCGCTTATCGCCAAGGCATCAGCCGTTTCACGAGTAGAATAGCCTTCGATATCGCGCAGCAGCAAAACCGCCCGAGAACTTTCTGACAATTCCGCAATTGCGTCCAGGACTATGTTCGAAACCTCGCGCTGTCTAACTAAGGCTTCAACGGGTGTATCGGAGATTGAGACGGAGCCAACAAGAAAGCCATTGTGATCAAATTCTGGCGTGAATTCATCCAGTGACCGCTCGTTGGATTGAGCGCTCTTTCGCAGTTTCATCAACGCTTGGCTGACAACAATGCTTCTCATCCAGCTACGCAGCGAAGACCTGCCCTCAAAATCACCGATCTTGCGGAATACCAACAAGAACGACTCTTGTACGCAATCAGCCGCGGTGGCTTCGGATTTGGTGTATCTTTTGGCCAGTTGGAGCATCCAGCCGGCATTCTCTTCGACGAGCGTCTTGAATGCTAGTTTATTACCAGACATCAATCTCGCAACGAATTCGGATTCATCTTCGCATTGCATCAATCGCGGCTCATGCCGGTGAAAGGGTAAAGAGCTTTATGTAGCATCGATGCTTTACTATTAGCGAGTTATTGGACGCTTTGCTACTCGTCCAAATACGGTCCTACCCGATAACCGACAAACAACCCAGAACGCCGTGCGGTGCTGCAACTGCAAAGGAAACATAGCATTTAGGAACGCCGCTTGCCGTCGTGGGCAGACAGGATCACCGCAATGTAGCTATGTCGGCACTCCCAATGCTCCGATAAATAACCCCAGTTCGAACGACCTTCAAAGACGCCTCCGAAGAATGGTAGATTGGTTAAGCCAGAGACTTCATCCGCTCAGCAAAGGCTCGTTGGTCGGCGATCGAAGCGTAGCAAATCACAGTTTCGTTGCGCCGAATTACCGTTTCATACTGGTCGATATTACCCGCGCGGTGCTCAACACCCACGACAGCCATAATCGAGATATTCCTGACATCGCCAAGCAAGTCATAGGCCTTAGTGTCGTGGCCACCGCGATAGACGTGCGCTGCGACACAGTGCTCCGGCCCTATCGCAAGCAAGACATCAAAATGCTCGACCTTTGCGCTTAAATATCTTCGGAGAACGAGCCCAGCTGCGCCGCACAATAGCCGATCTAGCGTTTTGCTGAGCATGAACACAGCAATCAAAGCAATCACGGCAGCCATTTGAACAGTTTGAAGCAATAATCGGTCTTTATCGCCCACCGATTCAGCTAAGGCGATTATTACCGTGGACGC
>JALZVZ010000024.1 GCA_023299945.1 Altererythrobacter sp.
TAAGCCGGCGGTGATGCAGTCACCTTGGGAAACGTCAAACATCGATCCCACTTGAATTCGCTTGGCACATCAGCCGTCCACCCCGACTCATCTACCGCTTGATTTTTGCAAAAATGTGGACTGGTTTCAGCTGGTCCGCAAACCAATATATCATCCGGTTTACGGCATGTCCAAGCAGTCCCTTTTGGAGATGACATTGTCGCTGTTAGCGCTGATTTACCTAGTTTTTGCAACGCCCCAGCTAAATGGGCCGTTCCTCTGCTTGAATGGTAGTTGCCAGTAAGAACAATCACATTGTCGTACCGGCCGCCGTCCAACTTTTCAGCAATTTGAATCGCGGCGGCGTCATAAAAGGTTCTTTGTTCAGCAGAGCGTATATCAATTAGAAGGATTTCGTTGCCATACCGCATGGCATTGTCACGAATTTCACAAAACGCTGCCAACATAGCTTGGCTAGAACGGCCATCAGCATATTTACTCTTCCAGCTGGGAGGAAATTCCGTTGGAGGGCAAGTCAAGCTCTCGCTCTCAGGCTTAAGCTCTAAGGCAAAAAGTGTTCGCCCGCTAATATTTGCCGACAGATCAGCGACAGCCTTTGGCACCTCTTTCGTGCCATGAATTTCACCAATTATGATAACATCGTGACTGGCCAGATCCTCATCAAACTGCTGGCCCAATCCAGACTTTTGAACGGAAGGTTGAGTTGAGAATGTTTGTGTCTGCGTGCAACCTAAAAGGCAACTGACTGCGATTGCTAAGAAAGTTGCGTGCGCTTTCACGTTCAAAGCTCTCTAAAAATCCCAAGCGATGCCTTCGCGTTCCCAATCTCCATAGCGCGTGGGCGACAATGCGCGCGGTTCGTCCTTTAGCGGATCAACCGCCTTGGGCTCAGGCGCTGGATCATTGGTCCAATGGGCTGGCTTTTTGAAACCTGCGGGGCGTTTGGTTGATCTTTCAGTCATACGCTCAAACATGGGAGCACTGGCGCGATCATTCAACCCTGTCTAAGGCGCTAAGCATATGGCTCAAACACCCGGATTATACGCGCGCCAAGGCGCATTGAAATTGGTCGATGCTGTAATGCGGCGCGGCGAAACTCTGGAACAGGCAGAGGGGCCTGCGCTCGGCAATATTCGCAAGCCGCATGATAAAGCACTGGCGCGCGCACTGGCGGCGGAAAGCCTGCGCTGGCTGGTCGATCTCGATGCGCTGATCGATAGCGCCACCAAGAATGTGCTGCCCGATGATGCGAAACCGCGCGCGGTTCTGCGCTTGATGTTGGCGGGTTGGCTGCGGCTGCACACGCCGCCCCATGCGGTGATCGCGACATGCTTGCCATTGCTGTCAGGCGGGCCGCGCAGATTGGCGCATGGCGTGTTCTCCACCCTGCACAAACGCGATGTGAAACTGCCTGATGCACCAACAATGCCGGAGCGCGCATTGGAGCGTTGGGGCGAGGAACGTGCAGCTGAAATAGCCGCCGGTTTGGCCCAGCCGCCAGAGCTGGATTTGGCCCTGCGCACGCCCGATGAAACCGCGCAGTGGCAGGCAAAATTGGGCGGCGTATCGCTCGCCGCTGGTCATGTCAGAGTGCCGCGCGGTACAGCGACCCAGAACCTCGACGGATTTGATGATGGCGCATGGTGGGTGCAGGATCTCGCCGCGCAAATTCCCGCCAGCCTATTGGGCGCAGGAGAGGGCAAGCAAGCGCTCGACTTATGCGCAGCGCCGGGCGGCAAGACGTTGGCACTCGCGGCCAATGGCTGGAAAGTCACCGCGCTCGACATGTCGAAACGCCGGCTGCAATTGCTGAAAGACAATCTGAAGCGCACGGGCCTGAAAGCCGCCCCCATTCGCGCCGATGCGCTGACATGGGAGCCAAAGCATCAATATGACGCGATCCTGCTCGATGCGCCTTGCACCGCGACGGGCACCTGCCGCCGCCACCCCGATGTTTTGCACCGCGTTGGCGGACGGCAGATTGAGGAACTGACCTCGCTGCAAATGGGCCTGATTGAAAAGGCCGCTGGCTGGCTGAAACCGGGCGGCACGCTGGTTTATGCGGTCTGTTCGCTAGAGCCGGAAGAAGGCGAAGAACAAGCCGCCCGCGCTGCAAAGCTAGACAGTTTGGAGCCTATGCCCATTACCGCAGAAGAACTTCCCGCTGGCCTCCAGCCCATGGCCGAGGGATGGGTCCGCACCCACCCGGGAATGCTGTCCGAACAGGGCGGACTGGACGGGTTCTTTATCGCGCGTTTTACCAAAAAAGATGCCGGTTAGGTCTGCGCTAGACTGCCGTCTTCTAGCCGTCTCTACCAGCGCAATATTGTCGCTGCACATGACTTACCCAATTGGCTGAATTCCAGGCGAATTTGGCCCTCGGCCTGCTGCGTGACTGTAATATCAATCGGCGTACCCAATTCGATATAGCGGTGCATATCCATTTCGCCGAATTGAATGTGGAGCGCTGGATTTCCAGTGCACAAACACGCAGCCTGCCTGCTCAGCTCAGCCAAATGCGGGGCGTTCACATGGTCGCCTGATCCGCTGAAAAAGGGGTGGCCAGGTATCAAGCCGTTATGCTTGGTGACAAGAGCCGCTGTCCGCAATACCCCATCAACCTTGCTCAAAGGCGCGATCAAGGGCGGCTCTGCTTCTGACAGGCCAAGCATCTCTCGGCTTGCGTAGATGAACTCAGCGGGCGGCGCAGCGACCTTCAGCGCATCTGTCTTTGATCCCTTGCGCCACTCTTCAAAATTGCGGTTGCGGAATATGACACCCTTGCCCGTGAGCTCGGCAATCAAGCGATCCGATGCGTCAAACAGTGCAATCGAGAACTCAAGCTTGCCTTCATCCTTAGATGGCGAAAATACACCACGCACCGCGTGTCCCGCATTTTTTTCGCCCAATTGCCAACGCGTCCAAGTGAGCGCGCTCCATTTGCTATCATCACGGCTCTGCAGAGCCTGCGTCCCGCCGACGCTGGTCCAAAAATTCTGGGTTTGGATCACCAGAGGATGCTGGGGCGGCAGGGCCAACCACGGCCATTCGTCTGCGTCCTGAGAGCAGTCAAAATGCACCGATCCATCCGATTGCACCTCGGGCCCCTCGATGTAGCTGCGGGTGAGTTTGGGCATAGATTTCTCTTCGATCAGGCCTTCACGCCCCTTGCTTCAATTTCGCCGCATAACTCTTGCGCAATTTCGCCAATTTCGGCGGAATGGTTGCAAGGCAATAGGGATTGCGCTGACCGTCGCCTTCCCAATATTCCTGATGGTAATCCTCTGCTGTATACCATGTCGCTGGCCCTTCGATCGTGGTGACCGCTGTGCCATCATTATCCGTATTCCAGCGCCCAATCGCGGCCTGAGCCTCCGTAGTCTGCCCTTCACCATCGACAAAGATTGCGCTGCGATATTGCGTGCCAACATCGCCCCCTTGGCGGTTCAATTGCGTGGGATCATGCGTGCCAAGGAACACATCATACAGTTCAGCAAGGCTGATCGCATGGGGGTCAAATGTGACGCGGATCGCCTCTGCATGGCCGGTGGTGCCGGTGCAAATCGCTTTATAGGTCGGGTCCGGCGTATCGCCGCCAATATAGCCCGATTCCACTTTACTGACGCCGACAACATCATTGAACACCGCCTCGGTGCACCAAAAACATCCGCCTGCAATGATCGCTTGTTCGTGTCCCGCCATGCCGCTTGTCATTCGTCTATTCTCCTATGTTCCCCATCAGATAGGGAGCCCAAGGCGGCTTGTCATCGGGCTGTCAATCCTTATGAGCATGTCAGACGAGAAATTAAAGAGGATGACAAACCTATGAAAACCGCGATTTATGCTTTTGTTGGCGCTGCAGCGCTCGCAGTAGCCGGCCCTGCTATTGCAGATGGGCACGCAACAGATCCAGCACTGGCCGCTGTGCTAGCATCACCGGATCGCGCCGCAGATCAGCCGCGCGATGAACATCGCCGACCGGCCGAAACGCTGCATTTCTTTGGCGTAAAATCTGATATGACCGTTGTCGAATATAGCCCCGGAGGCGGCTGGTATACCCGCGTGCTGGCACCTTACATCATGCCCAATGGTCAATATATTGCTATGAACGGCGATAGCGATGGTCGCGACTACAGCAGCCGCGCCCGTGAGGCGCGTGCCAAAGGTTGGACCGAACGCTTCAAATCTGGACTAGCCGAAGCGATGAGCGTCGAAGCAAGCAGTGTGAATGCCTTTGAAGTCGATGAAATGCCTGAAGAAATGGAAGGCACTGCAGATCGCGTGCTCATCTTCCGCAGCATGCACGGCCTTAACATCGGCAATACCGGCGACACCATTTTGAAAGCCGCCCGCAAATTGCTGAAAGATGACGGCATGATTGGCGTTGTTCAGCACCGCGCTCCTGAAGGGGCAAGCTATGACGATTATGGCCCACGCCAGCGCGGCTATATGCGCAAGCAGGATGTGATCGCACTCTTCGCAGCGAGCGGCTTTGAACTCGCTAAGGAGAGTGAGATAAACGCCAATCCCAAAGATCCCGCCAATTGGGAGCGCGGCGTGTGGACTTTGCCGCCTATTCTGACCACCGGCGAAGACGATCCTAGGCGGGCAGAATATCTCGC
>JALZVZ010000025.1 GCA_023299945.1 Altererythrobacter sp.
GACGCTGCGCGACAACGGAACGGAAACATAAATGACGGCTACACTGGTTACCCTTTACGAGATTCTCTCGATGCTCGCCAATATCTTCATCATGCTGATTATTGTTCAGTTTGTGATCGGGCTGTTGTTTGCCTTCAATGTGGTTAGCCCGTCGAACCAGTTTTTGATGTCATTTTATGATGCGATCAATCGCTTGATGGACCCGATCCTGCGTCCCGTGCGCAATTTGCTGCCACAAACGGGCGCGATTGATTTCTCGCCAATCGTTGTGATTATCGTTTTGAATATCGTGCTGATTGTTCTCGGCAATGTAATCGATAATCTGTAAGATGGCTGCTGCTGATCGCATCGACGGAAAAGCCTTTGCCGCAGGATTGCGCGAAAAAGTGGGCGAATTTGCGGTAAGTTTTGAGGCTGTGTCGGGCCGAAAAGCGGGCCTCGCGGTGGTATTGGTGGGCGAAGATCCAGCCAGCCAAGTGTATGTCCGCAGCAAGGGCAAGGCCTGCGCCGCCGCCAATATGGAAAGCTTTGAATACAAACTTGCCGACAACACTTTGCGCGAGGATTTGCTGGCATTGATTGCGCAATTGAACGCGGATGATGCGGTTGACGGTATCTTGGTTCAGCTGCCTTTGCCGGATCATTTGGATGAGCAAGAAGTGATCGCCAGCATCGACCCCGACAAGGATGTCGACGGCTTTCACGTCATCAATGCCGGACGGCTTTCGGTTGGGCAGACGGGCTTTGTGCCCTGCACGCCGCTGGGCTGTATGATGCTGCTGACCGACCGATTGGGCGATTTGTCTGGCTTAGAAGCCGTCGTGATCGGCCGCTCCAACATCGTTGGCAAGCCGATGGCGCAATTGTTGGTTGATGCCAATGCCACTGTCACCATCGCGCACAGCCGTACAGCGGATTTGCAATCGGTGGTTAAGCGCGCAGACATTGTTGTCGCTGCAGTTGGAAGGCCAGAAATGATCGGCAAGGATTGGCTAAAAGATGGCGCGACTGTGATTGATGTGGGCATCAACCGCCTGCCCCCTGAACCGGGCAAGGAAAAGGGGCGTCTTGTGGGCGATGTTGATTTTGGCGGCGCCAGCGAAGTGGCAGGGGCGATTACGCCAGTGCCCGGCGGCGTTGGCCCAATGACGATTGCTGTCTTGCTAAGAAATACGATGGTTGCAGCCCACCGCAATGCGGGTGTTGCGCTGGCCGAAGGAGCACTATGAGCGCGCGGGCTTTGAAGAGCATCATAGCTCTTACAATCAGCGCGGCTTTGGTCGCGGGCTGTGCCAGCGGACCGCGCAAACCGTCTCAGCGCGCTTTAAAACAAATCGACCGCGCCTTGGCAAATGCGCCGGGCAAAGCCCAGCCTAGCGTCATTGTGAAAACGGAATTGGCGCTTTCCCGCGGCCTGCGCGAGGGCAATCCCAAGGAGGCCTTTCAATTCTTCGCTGCACCTGCCGCGCAGCTTCACACAGAAGACGGCTTGGTCGAAATAGCGACCTTTTTGGACAATGGTCCAAACGGTTCCGAAGGGCCGCAATTGGAAACAAAATCTGTCTATATGAGCTGCGATGGCGCAACCGCAGTCAGTCAAGGGCGGCTTACCGAGAACGGCAAGGTCGGCAATTACATCATTGTTTGGGAACGCCAGCCGGGTATCAGCACGCGCGGTAATGAGGATGAAACGGGCTATCGTTATGTCTATTTCACCGCTGCGAAGGATAATCCCCAGCCCCCGCCAAGGCCGATCATCACGCCAGGTCCGAATGATATTGTGGTGGAAGCGATAAACTCGGTACGGGCGGATATCGCCACTTGCGCGCCGCGCGACGAAATCTATCTCAACGCGTATCCGCAACCCATTGGGGGTGAGTTTGGTTCTGGCAGTTCGCGCGACAAAACTCTGCAATGGAACTGGTCCTCAGTTTCAGCCGATACTCGCCGCGTGACGGTTGATCTTTGGCGCAAGGATGGGCCAGAAACTGTATTCACACTGGGCTTGCCATCTGCGCCATAATGGTGTTGGGGGCCGCTCATGTTTGAGCTGTTTATCTCTGCCTTTATCACTTTGTTCGTGGTCATCGATCCGCCCGGTTGCGCGCCGATTTACGCGGGCCTGACCAAGGGTGCGAGCGCGGCTCAAGCGCGGATTATGGCGCTGCGAGCGAGCTTTATTGCCGCCATCATCCTGCTGGTGTTCGCTTTGTTTGGCGAGGATTTGCTCGGCGCATTGCATATTGAGCTCGACAGTTTCCGCATTGCAGGCGGCCTGATGCTGTTCTTCATCGCCTTTGAAATGGTTTTTGAAAAACGCACCCAACGGCGCGAGGAGCGCGCAGAAAAAGTGACCGCCAGCGAGGTTGAGGACGTCTCCGTCTTTCCCATGGCTATGCCGATGCTGGCAGGGCCGGGCGCGATTGCGGCGATTATGCTGCTGATGAATGAGGCGCAGGGGCTGGAGCAAGACCTCGTCGTTTTGGGCGCATTGGGATCGGTATTGCTGCTGACGGCGATTGCGCTTGTGCTGGCTGGCCCGCTGATGCGCTTGTTTGGTGACCGGGTTGAGGCGGTGATTACACGGCTCTTGGGTGTATTGCTTGCGGCATTGGCTGCGCAATATGTGCTCGACGGGCTGAAGGGCAGCTTTGGTTTGTAGCGTCCACTGCATGTTCGGGCGCGGTTCAGTCTGTAAGTCCGAAATTGCCTGCTCGATTGAGCAAAGGGCAGAGCGGTGTTTCTAGAATTGCAGCGCACGGCGCAAAGAGGTTTGGCCGCATGTCTAATCGGGCTGTTCGCGATTGCCGCTTACGCCCCTGATTTTGCTCATGCTCAATCGCTCCCCGCTTACGATATGGCGACGCTAGAGGCTAAGCTGGAGTCGGGCGACCTCGGCAAAATTCGTAGCCTCGCCATGCAACAAGACGGTGAACTGGTGTACCGCAAACGGTTCGGCAAAGGCGCATTGGGTGACCGCGTTGATATTCGCTCTGCTGGCAAGTCGATAACTGCACTGGCCGTGGGTGCGGCGATTGCTGATGGCAAACTCGCCGGAGTGGATGCAAAAGTGTGGCCTCTTCTCGGCTCTGATCGCGGCGCGCCGCACGGCGATATAACGGTGGCCGATCTGCTCGCCATGTCGTCCGCGCTCGATTGCAATGATTGGGACAAGCGCTCGCCCGGGCAAGAAGAAAAAATGTACCGCAAAAAAGAGTGGCGCAAATTTGCTCTTGCTCTACCTGCACGCGAATATGCCCGCGACACTGATGGCAATGGACCGTTTTCCTACTGCACAGCGGGTGTGTTTCTGCTCGGCCAAGTCGTGGAGACGGCGGTAGGCGAGCCTTTCGATCTATACGTGCAGCGGCGACTTTTTGATCCCATGGGGATTGGTGGGGCGGAATGGCGCCGATCGCGCAGCGGCGAGGTCCAATCGGGCGGCCAATTGACCATTAGCGACACAGCCTTGCTAAAAATTGGGCAAATGGTGCTGGATAAAGGCCTATGGCAAGGCGAGCGGATCGTTCCAGAGGCATGGATCAAGCAGATGCTTACTCCGCACCATCAATTGGGTGAGCATGTGTATTATGGCCGCCTCTGGTGGCTGATCCCGCTGCGTTCCGCGCGCGGTTATGAAATGGCCTTTATGATGAAGGGCAATGGCGGAAACATCGTGGCAATTGTTCCTGCATTGAAGGCGGTGCTGGTGGTTCAAAGCGAAAGCTATAACGCCAAGAATGCCGAGCCCAATTCTTTTGCTGCGCTCACGGCAATGTTGATGAGCTTGCCATATCCAAAGGGTGCTTGACGCCGCCCCTTTACTGGAGCGTAGTAATCTCTTCTTCGCCGCTGGCGCGTCCGTAAAATTGCATCAGCTGGATCAAAAGCTCGCAGCGCACCGCCAGATTATCCGCCTCTAGCAAGGCTTGTTTCGAGGCCGGATCAAACGGCGCGATTTGCGACACACCATTGATTAGCGATGTGTCATCCAGTCGCTCAACCGAATCCCAGTCCACGCTATAGCCCTGATTATCGGCAAATTTGCGCGCTTCCATTTCAAAACCTGCACGCTCAACGGCAGCCAGGGCCTCCTCCTCCGGTTCTTCCAGCAAATCAGCTTCTACCTGCCGGAAAGACGTGGCGACATCGAGCTCGCGGATGATGCGGAACCGCTGCTCGCCTTCGAGGATGAGATTGTAGCGGCCATCATCCATCGCCTCAATTTCGCCGATGCGGCCAATGCAGCCAACCTGAAACAGCGGCGAGCCATCCACCGGTTTTTGCGGTTGGATCATCGCGATCCGCCGGTCGCGCACCAGACTATCGCCGACGAGCGATTGGTAGCGCGGCTCAAATATATGCAGCGGCAATTGCAGGCCAGGAAACAGGACTGCGCCGGGCAAGGGAAAGATGGAAAGCCGTTTGCTCATGGGTTTAGCCGAACAGGATCCGCGACAAACGCCGGCGGGTTGCAACGACCCATTCGTCTTCCAGGCCGACAGCCTCGAAAATTTGCAACAATTTCGCGCGCGCTGCGCCCTCGTTCCATGTTTTATCTGCAGTGACCATGGCCAGCAAAGTATCCGCCGCCTCATCACGTGCGCCTCCGGCAAAGGCAGCCTCGGCAAAGGCGAATTGCGCATCCATATTGGCTGGGTCCGCCTGTGCGGCGCTGCGCAGCACGGTCAGTTCGCCATCATCCACCTGTGTCGCGGCCAGTTCCAGTGCGCTTCTCGCGGCACTGATCGCAGGATCGGCGAGGGTGTCGGCGGCGGCTGGATTGGATTCCATCACCTCCAGCATTTGCTTCGCTTCCTCGGCATTGCCCGCTTGGATATGGGCGCGCATCATGCCGCCAATCGCGCGGGCATTGGTGTCGTCAAAGCCGATGATTTGGCTGAAGATCGCCATGGCTTGCTCTGGATCGCTATCGGTAAGGGCCTGCTCACCCATCGTTAGCGCTTGTTCCAATTGTTCAGGCGTCGGGCCTTGGGGCGAGCCATCGCCCTCGCCGCCATTGATCGGCAATTTGGCCAAAAGCTCATCCAGGCTGGCTTTCAATTGGCTTTCGCTGCGTGCCTGCGTCAAATCAGCGACCGGCTGGCCTTGGAAAATGGCATAGACCGTGGGGATCGATTGCACCTGGAACTGGCTGGCGATGAATTTTTCTTCATCGACATTGACCTTGGCGAGGATGACCCCCTTATCGGCATATTCTGCCGCCACTTTTTCCAGCATTGGCGTCAGCGCTTTACACGGCCCGCACCATTCTGCCCAAAAATCGAGCACAACCAATTGGGTCATGGATGGGTCGACGACCTCTGTGCGGAACCGGTCTACGGCCTTTTGTTCCTCAATGTTCAAACCCATGCTCGCCACTATAATTGCTCCTGCGCATCTGCGCGTTATTTTGCACTATATGGGATCGCTGTCCCATCTTTCCAGCCCACTCTTGCCTGTCATCCGGCGCTATCGCAAGCGCGCTATCGCAAGGCATTTTGCATTTGCGAAATATTTAGGCTTGCGGTGCTACACGGTCACTGTTACTTGCGCCGCCTCCCCAGTGAAAAGGTGGCTTCGGCGCCGTTTTACTAACGTCTAGAGAGCGGGCGTAGCTCAGGGGTAGAGCACAACCTTGCCAAGGTTGGGGTCGGGCGTTCGAATCGCCTCGCCCGCTCCAGGACGTTTGAGAGTTTTCGAAATTATAAGACCGCTTTAAGCGGGCACTTAGATAATCTTGAGAGGGTTGTTACAGAGCCCGCGTGCCTGCGTAGGCGCCGCTGTGGAACAGCAAGGGCGCCGCATCGCGCATTTCGAAATTCACCACTTCACCCAGCAAGATGACATGATCGCCGCCATCATATTGTGCGTGGGCACGGCATTCAAACAGCGCTAGAAATTCGCTCAGCAAAGGCGAACCAAGTGTGCCTGCATGCCAATCCAGACCGTCCCATTTGTCGGTTTGCGAGCGCGCAAAGCGGCTGGAAAGCTCTGATTGATCCTCGGCCAGCACATGAACCGCGAAATGCCCGCTTTGGGTGAAAGCTTGATAGGACAGGCTGGATTTTGCCAATGACCATAGGATCAGCGGCGGATCGAGGCTGACGGAGTTGAAGCTGCTGGCGGTTAAGCCGATTGGGTCGCCCGCGTTTTCAGTGGCCCCGCCTTTTGAGCTGGTATCCATTGTTGTCACAATCGTGACGCCAGTTGCAAAAGAGCCCAGCGCTTTGCGAAAAGCGCGTTGCTGCTTGCTATGGGGATCAAGATCGGAAGGGGGGGTATTGGGCATATGCTATGCGCTCCTATCAGCATGGCGCATTTCATCAAGCGACTTACAAATTTGAACGGGGGCAATTCACAGCTGCGCCGCGTGCTTCCAGCCTGCGCTCAATATCGGCGGCATGGGCAGGCGGCAATTGCGGTAGGCCGTCACAGATGAAACTGCGCTGCCATATTTTGCGGGTGGAGAGCAGTCTGGCGGCCTCCGCGCGGGTTGCCGGATGCGCAAATATGCTCTTAGCGATGGGCGCCAATTGTGGGCGATCGAGCGCGATTATCCAAAGCGCGAGATAGCGTCTTGCTGCCTGTTTGTGGTCACCGATTTCCTGAGCCATGGCCAGCATCGCGCGCTGGGTCACAGGATCGCGCCAGCCGCGCTGGCCCGCCATTTGTACCGCAGTGCTTGCCGTTTCATTACTGCCTGATAGCAAATGCGCCTCTGCCAGCATTCGCAAATGTTCCGCAGGCATGGGGCGGCGGGCAAGCAGAGCGCGGGTTTGCGATAGTGCAAGCGCATTATCTCCGCTTTCCAGAGACGCCTCTGCCCGCTGCGCCAGCGCAAATCCCGCGAACTGATCCGGCACATATGCGTCCAATTCAGCATCATAACGCGATTGCCGGTCAAGCTGCGCCAAGGCAGCGATTATGCCCACGCATGCCAATAAGGAGAGCCACAAGACCTGCTTCATTGCTCTTCCCCCGCTGCGCTAAATCTCAGCAGCAGCAAGAATAGCAGGCCCGCTGCGCACAGCATGGTCATATTCCTAAGCGTGTAGTCGAGAATCGATTGGAAGCCGATCATCGCAAGCCCAGCGCCGCTGCCCCAGGCGATCCAGCGGTGCTGCAGCTCTGCCACTGCGCGCGCTTTGAATGCGAGCCAAGCGATATAAATCGCCCACGCCGTCAGTAGGATCAGGCCCAGCAGGCCGGCCTCTATGCCCATTTCCAAATAGTCATTATGTGCCCGGCCAGCCTTGCGTATGCCGGTGTTCTCTAGCGATTGATCGATCTGAAACACTTCGTCAAATGTGCCCATTCCAGAGCCCAATGGCCAATATTTTCCTGCAGTAAATAGGGCGTCATCCCAGATAAAGGCGCGGGTATCTGCTGTTTGGGCAAACCGGTTTAGGCTTGTCTCCAGCCGCGATCCCGGAATGCTGATCGCCAGCAATGCGGCCAATGCCACACCTGCCGCTCCCGCGGTCAGCAGCGCCTTTTTGCCGTTTACCCGCCTGTAGAAGCCGCCGATCACGCGCCAGCCGAGCATTAAAGATGGGATGAGGGCGAGCACAATTGCACTGCGTGAACGTGTCAGCAGGACCGCAAATAGGAGGAGCGCGAACAGGGCAATCCGCGCAGTGAGCAATGGTTTGCGGTGCAAATCTAGCGGCAGACAGGCAAGCATTACCATTGCAAGGGCTAGGAATAGCCCGGCGGAATTGCGGTTCGCAAATGTACCAAACAGGACGCCGGGCATGGGGTTTTCAGGATAAAACAATCCGGTTTGTCCCTGCGAAAGCACTTGGGGGACGCCGATGGCAAAGCTTAGCGCGCCCAGCGCCACGATCATCCAAGCCAGCATGATCAAGGCGCGCTTCTCCAATTTCCAACCAAGGGCGATGACCGCGACCGGACCGATCAGTGCCAGCAAAGCGGTCAGCGTGCGGCTGGGGTCAAGACTAAGCGCAAACCAGCCAGCAGGATTGCCGGCCAATATTCGTGCCTCAACCGCCATGTCACGGCCTGGAAAGCTGTGCCAAATGCCGGGTGGGAGCGGGATCAATTGCATAGCGGGCAAGGCTGCTGCGGAAAATACAAGCGCTTTTGCCGGCAATGGAGCTTCGCGCCAAAATGCAAAGAATTGCGACCGCCCCAATGCCAAAGCGATCAACGCAGCGAGCTGAACAAAGAAGTTGGAAAGCCCGTAAGCCACGCCTCCGCCGCCCCAAATCCCTGCAATCAGGATGAGCGCAAATAGCGGCCATTTATTTGATCTCGACTTGGCTTCGGCGTTCGGCACTAGCTGGCGCAAATGCAAGAAATTTCATCCGGCTCCATTGGAGGCATTGCGCGGCATCTGGGTGTTGGAGGAATCGCCGCCATTGCCGCCATTGCCGCCGCCCAATGCAAGCGCTCCGCCAAGCAATACGCCTAGACCGATCAGAATGAGACCCCATGACGTACCGCCTTTTTTGGCAATGGCAGCAGGGACGGCTTCAACCGGTGGTGCCGGTGTTTCCACAACAGGCGGGGCCGGTTGGCGCAGAGGCAGCAGACAGCCGCCCAATTGCTGTGCGCACAAAAGCGCTGAATAAGACATGACTTGGCCCTGCAAAGGCGCGCTAGTTGCTGCACGCGTGCTCGCTTGCGCGGCTATAGGAGCCATCGCCATTGCTGCTGTGGCAGCTGTAAGGAGTAAACGCGGTGCTATTTGTGTCATATCTATGCGTCTTTTTAAGCGTTTCAGCTTTGAACATTGGCCTAGTATTTACCTTAGGTTCGCTCGATTGACAAACTCTGAAGCATTTCGGGGCCACTTATGGCAATGTGTTCACCGGCAATGATGAGCAGGCCAATGGCGGCCGTGGCCGCTAATAACCCAGCGATCGGGCCAAAAAAGGCAAGCACCGCGCCTCGACAAAAGATAGGGGATCGCCAAGGTCGCCACAGAGGCCAGTAATGTTAGCCCTGCAATCACTG
>JALZVZ010000026.1 GCA_023299945.1 Altererythrobacter sp.
CAATGGGTCTTGCGTCGCGGCCGCGCCAAATTGTTCGCGGTAATGGCTGCGAAAGCGTTTGATCGATGCCTCATCCAACAAGGCCTCTGAGGCAGGAAGCAGTAAATGCTGTTTGAGCGTGCCCGTGCTCATTTGTGTGGACGTGTCGAATAAGCGTAAGCTTTCCAACTCATCGCCAAAGAAATCTAGCCGCAGGCCTTGGTCTAATGAAGAGGGGAAGATGTCGACAATCGAGCCGCGCACTGCAAATTCGCCATGATCGATGACCGTGTCAACGCGGGCATAACCTTGACGTTGGAGCAAAGCGGCGAGGCTTTCATGGCCAATATTGGTGCCGACTTTAAATTCGCGCACGCTTTCACGGATACGAAACGGGGTAAGGGCGCGCTGTACCACGGCGTTTACGGTCGTAACAATCAGCTGCGATCCAGCGAGCGGCGCTTGCAATTTGAACAAGGCCGACAGCCTGTTCGCACTGACTGAAAGGGCGGGGCTGGCGCGATCATAAGGTAAGCAGTCCCAAGCGGGGAATTCGATAACTTCGATTTCTGGCGCGAAGTAACGTGCAGCTTCTCCGACAGCGCGCATGCTAGTATCATCAGACGCCACGTAAACAGCGCGGCCTTTGCTCGCTCTTGCCAAATCGGCCAGCACCATTGGCAGAGCACCGTGCGCAAGCGATGCAAGCGTGAGCGGCTGCGAAGAGCCGATAAGGCGGTCAATATTGCTCATAAATTGGCGTTGGCAATTAGCGCGGGATCTCTACAAAATCGAGGCGCTGCATTGCGGTCATTTGTGCGCCTTGGAACTTTGTGGGAACCTCGCCTGTGCCAAATGCCCATGCCAGCACGTCTACATCATCTTCATCCAGCAGAGCTTCGAACCACGCTAGACCCGCCTCATCCCAATCTGGGGAGTAGCGATCAAAAAAACCGCCAAAGGTGTAGTCAGCCTCGCGCGTGCCGCGGTGCCAACTGCGGAATTTGGCGCGGGCTATACGGGTGCCGAAATCTAGGGTTTGAGCAGTCATGTGCGCCGGTTAATCCACTCGCCGTCACGGCGCAAGCACTGATGTTTTGCGCCCATCTTTGGTCTGGACTTGGATGGCGCGGCGAAGCGGTTATAGAAGAGTGCATGCGCCCTGAAATTCTCAACCCGCTATTCGCTCAAACCGATACTCTGGATGGTATCGGGCCAAAGCTGATGAAGCCGTTAGAAAAGCTCGGTCTGACGCGGCTGCGTGACGCGCTGTATCATTTGCCCGAACGGTTCGTGACGCGGCGGGTGATTGAAAGTTTGGATGATGCGGGCGAGGGCGAGCAGGTTATTATCGCGCTCACCCCGACAGAGCACCGCGCACCCTACAATCCGGGGCGCGGGCCTTACCGTGTGCTTGCGCAAGATAGCATTGGAAATATTTGCGCACTGACGTTTTTTGGACGGGCATCTTATGGCGCAAAGAAGCAATTGCCGGTGGGTGAGAAGCGTTGGATAGCGGGCCGCCTCGATCGTTATGGCGACATGCTGCAAATCGTCCATCCTGATCACATCGAGAAAGAAGGCGCAGAGACGATGGGCCAGCTATGCGAGCCGGTGTATCGCCTCTCTGATGGATTGACGCAGGCGAGGATCGTATCGCTAGCAAGCCAAGCTTTGGAGCGTGTGCCGAACTTGCCCGAATGGGTTGAGCCCACACAATTGGAGAAAGAGGGCTGGCCAAGCTGGAGTGATGCGCTGAGCCTTGTGCATAAAGGCGACAATGCCGCTGCATGTGACCGTCTTGCCTATGATGAATTGCTGGCCAATGCGTTGGCGCTTAAACTGGTGCGTGCGGATAATCGCCGCCGCAAAGGCCATGCGCTGATCGGCGACGGCGGGCTTCGCGCTAAACTGGAATTGCCGTTCCCGCTAACTGGCGCTCAGGCGCGTTCAGTGTCCGAAATTGAAGGTGATATGACGCAGGAATCGCCTATGCTGCGACTGCTCCAAGGTGACGTTGGCGCGGGCAAAACTGTGGTCGCACTCAAAGCGATGCTGATTGCGAATGAGGCGGGTAAGCAGGCCGCGTTGCTGGCTCCGACCGAAATTCTTGCGCGCCAACACTATGCGACCTTGCGCGAAATGGCGGCGCCAACGGGCGTCGAGGTCGCAATCCTAACGGGCCGTGACAAAGGCAAAGCGCGCGAGAGCATATTGATGGGATTGCTAGACGGTTCGATTGATATTGTGGTCGGCACCCATTCGATTTTTCAGGATACAGTCTCCTACAAAGACCTAGGCCTTGTCGTGATTGATGAGCAGCATCGTTTTGGCGTTGCGCAGCGCTTGCAGCTCGCCAGCAAGGGCAAGCGTTCGCCCCATACTTTGGCAATGACCGCGACGCCAATTCCGCGATCGCTCACCTTGGCGCAATATGGCGAGATGGATGTGAGCCGGCTTGATGAGCTGCCGCCAGGCCGCCAAGCCATTGATACCCGCGTGGTGCCGCAAGAGCGGATGGATGATGTGGTCGCAGGTGTCGCTCGTCATATTGAAAGCGGGCAACAAGCCTATTGGGTGTGTCCGATGGTGCGCGAGATGGACGGCGCGTGGCAGCAGAACGATATTGCGGCCGCTGAGGCGCGCTATGCTGCGCTGAAAGAGCGGTTTGGTGATGCTGTGACGATGGTTCACGGCCAGCTGGATCCCAAGATAAAGGACGCCAATATGCAAGCCTTCGCCAGCGGCAAGGTAAAGCTACTGGTGGCGACAACTGTGATTGAAGTCGGCGTTGATGTTCCTGCCTCAACTTTGATGGTGATTGAGCAGGCGGAGCGTTTTGGTCTGGCTCAGCTGCACCAATTGCGCGGTCGTGTGGGGCGGGGCAGCGAGAAATCGGTCTGCTTGCTGCTACGCGGCGCAGAATTGTCAGAAACGGGCCGCAAACGCCTCGCTCTGATGCGCGAGACACAGGACGGTTTTCGCATTGCAGAGGAAGATCTCGCCTTGCGCGGGGGAGGTGAGTTACTCGGTACACGCCAATCGGGAGACGAGGCCTTCCAAATCGCAGATCTAGACCAGATCACGCGGTTTCTGCCGGTTGCAGACGCAGATGCACGGCTGCTGATGGACCGCGATGGCGGGCTTACTTCTAAGCGGGGCGAGGCTGCGCGGATGCTGCTCTATCTGTTCGAGCGCGATTGGGGTGTGCAATTGCTGCGCGGCGGATAAGCTCACCTAGACTTAAGCTTTATAACGAGGGCTTCAGCAGCGGCTGAAACATCATCCCAAGTGAACTGAAAATGTTCCTCGCCATCATAATATGGGTCGGCAATGGCAGCGCCCTCGCGCCCTTCGACTGCATCCATTAGCAGGGAAATTTCAGCCGTCGCTCCCTCAGGCTTCACCGCTTCAATATTGGCAAGGTTCTGGTGGTCCATGGCAAAAATTTGGGTGAAGCGCTTGAAATCATCTGCGCATAATTGCCGCGCCTGAAGGCTGCCAATATCGACCCCATGACGCGCTGCTGTTTCAATCGAGCGCGGGTCAGGCGGGTTGCCGACATGATAGGCAGCCGTGCCGCAGCTATCACAATCCGCATCCAACCCAGCCGCCTTTGCCGCGCCCCTAAATGCGCCTTCTGCCAAGGGAGAGCGGCAGATATTGCCAAGGCATACAAATAGGAGTGAGGGTTTGGTCATTGGAAAACCCTACTGGACGGTGAGGGGCAAGGACAATATGTCTTACCCAAGTGATCAGGGGATTTTTGATGCGCCGTTTTCTATCAAGCCTTGCCATAATCGCCGTTATGGCCGCCTCTCCCGCCTATGCTGGGCCAGCCGAGGATTTCGAAACGCTGCGCGAGGATGTGTGGCAACGCACGCTTGATGACAATCCGATGCTGGCCACGCGCCTGGGTGATCGGCGCGGGGATGGGCAGCTGGGTGATTTGTCGCTGCAAGAATATGAGGCGGAAATTGAACGGGCGCGTGTCTTTTTGGCGCGGCTCAATGCGATTGATGCAGGCGCTTTACCAGAGAAATACCGGATTGATTTTGCGATCCTGAAGCGCAGCCTTGAGGACAATATCGCAGGCGGTGAATTTGATCAGAACCGCTACACAATCTTCACCAATCGCGGCGGTTGGTTCACCAATTTCACGTCGCTGCCCAATCGCTCGCCGTTTTTTACAGTGGCGGATTATGAAAGTTATATTGGCCGCCTTGAGATGTTTGAATCCATCAATAGTGATGGCATTGCCCGCAGCAGAGAAGCGATCAAGCGAGGTCTGACGCAGGCGTGTGAGCCGATGCAAGGCTTGGAGGATCGGATCGCTGGGCAGATTCTAGAAGACTATAAAACCTCCCCATTTTGGAAGCCATTTTCTGGCGCAAAACCCAGTTCGATAAGCGATGCGGAATGGGGGAGGCTGCAAGAGCGCGCTGGTGCCGCTTTAGAAGGAGGCGTTCTTCCGTCTTACCGCGAATTCTTGAAATTCTACGTGGAAGAATACGCGCCCAATTGCCGCGCAGGCACACCGGGCATTCTCGCCACGCCTGGCGGTGAAGATTATTATGCCTACCGCGTAAGGAGCTTCACCACGACAGATATGGAACCGGATGAAGTGCACCAATTGGGCCTTTCCGAGGTTGCCCGCATCCGCGCTGAAATGGTCGAAGTGGCCACCAGCGCAGGCTATGAAACGCGCGAGGCATTCATTGAGCATCTGCGTACAGACCCCAAATATTACATGACCGATGCGG
>JALZVZ010000027.1 GCA_023299945.1 Altererythrobacter sp.
GGCACGCAGTTCGACACGCAAAGCAATGAAATTGTGATCGCTGTCGACGCTGCACCGCCAAGGATTACGGCTTTCCGTCCTTCTCCTGGTTCAAATACGCAGCTTATCTTCCAGAATTCTGTGTGCGGAAGCGGTCAGAGCACCCTAAACACCTCTTCTGGCGACCAATCGCCGCAAACGACGACATCAAGCGTCGAACCAACCAACATTCTGAATGCTGGCGAGAACCTGCTGTTCCAAGTGAACGCGGCCGCGGCAAACCTTGATCCTAATGCTATCGATAGCCTTGAGGCAATTATCGAAACCAATTCTGGCGACCGCGAAGAAATCATTATCTTCGAGAGCGCGCCGAATTCCGGTGTTTTCATTGGCGAAATTCCAACCGAGCGTTTGCCGCCGGCTCCTGTGCAGGGTGACTGCCAGCTGAGCCTTGCTGACGGCAATACCATCGAGATTGCCATTCAACGCGAAGGCCAAAGCGATGTAATCGTCTCCACAGATGTGGAAGTGTTAGCCGATCCATTTGGCGTTGTCTTCGACAGTGAAACCGGTGAACCAGTGAACGGCGCGACCGTGACACTGATCGATGTCGCCACTGGCCTGCCGGCTACTGTATTCGCAGAAGATGGCGTAACAACCTGGCCTTCAACAATTATTTCCGGTCAACCTATCACCGATGGTGCTGGAAACGTTATCCAGATGGCACCAGGTGAATATTGGTTCCCGCTGACGTTCCTGGGCCAATATCGTATCGATGTTACGCCGCCTACGCCCTACATTGATCCATCTGTTGTTACGCCGGAGCAGATCGCGCAAATAACTCGCCCCGATGGCCGCGCTTTCGTGATCGACGCATCGGCATCTTACGGTGGCTCGTTCGAATTGACCGATCCGACCCCTATTCAGATCGATATTCCCCTCGACCGTCCTGCAACCGAAATTGCCCTGAGCAAGAGCGCATCGCGTGCCTCTGCCCAGCCCGGCGATGTCGTGTTTTACACAATCACTGCCCGCAATCCCGATAGCGACCGCGTGAAACGCGGTGTTACCGTGGTCGATGTGCCGTCCAATTGGCTGCGCTTGCGTCAGGATACCGTGCGTATCGACGGCGCTGCCAACCCTGATGCTGTGACAACCACAGGCGACGGACGCCGGATCACATTTGAATTGGGCGATATCGCTGCTGGCGCCTCGCGCCGTGTGGTTTACGCCATGACTGTGCGCCCTGATGCGCCTCCTGGCGACGCTGTGAACGAGGCAACCGCTACAGATAGCTTGGGCCGTACCGCCACTGCCAACGCAGTGGTTGATATTGAGCGCGAAAGCATTGCTGGCCGTATGACAATTATTGGCCGGATCACTTCTGGCCCCTGCACTATCGATGATCCGCGTGTCGGCATTCCAGGTGTGCGTGTGATGATGGAAGATGGCAGCTTTGCGATCACTGATGCAGATGGCCGCTATCACTTCGAAGGCGTCGTACCTGGCACGCATGTAGTGCAAGCATCGTCAATGACCTTGCCTGAAGGCGGCGAATTTATCGATTGTCACCGGTCTAGCCGAAATGCTGGCAGCGCAAACTCGCACTTCATCATTGGCCAAGGTGGTTCGCTGAAAGTCGCTGACTTCCACGCTGTTCTACCTGAAGCAGTCCACGCTGAACTGGCGACCCGCAAAATTGCTGACGCAGTGGATGCACCAATTGGCACAGAAACCGCGCCAGTTGCAGCAGGCCCTGTCGGATCCATTGCTCAGCTTTCCGGTATCGACACTACTGGTTCTGCACCGCAGCGCCCTGCGAAACCTGTGATTGCACCTACGCAAGACTGGCTCGCGCTGGGTGATGGCGAGGACGGCTTCTTGGCCCCTACCCTCGATGCTAACCCGCGCGCACCGTCTATCCGTGTTGCTATCCGTCACCGCAAAGGTCAGAAAGTTGACCTGCGGATCAATGGTGAGCCGGTTGACCCGCTTGCGTTTGACGGCACCAGCAACCCTAAAAAGGGCCGCTATGCGGTTTCTGAATGGCGCGGTGTTCCTTTGCAGAAAGAACGCACTGTTCTGACCGCCGACATCATCAACACCTTTGGCACTGTGCGCAAAACATTTGAGCGTGAAGTCTTCTTCACCACCACGCCTGCCAAGGTTGAGTTTTTGCCTGAGCAATCGAATTTGATTGCTGATGGCCGCACACGTCCTGTGCTCGCGATCCGCGTTCTGGACCGTAACAACCGCCCTCTTCGCGAAGGTATCTCCGGCGAGTTTGAACTCGGCGCACCCTATCAGAGCGCTGACCAGCTTGACCGTCAGCAGCTTAATCAACTGACCGGTCTGGGTGCATCATCGGCACGCTGGGTCATCAAAGGCAATGAAGGCATTGCTCACATTGAGCTTGCACCAACCATGGTATCTGGTTCGCTGCGCCTCGACTTCCGTTTTGATGACGGCGAGATCGTTCGCGAGCAAGAGCTGGAAACATGGATTGAGCCTGGCGATATCGAATGGACCGTCGTTGGCCTGATCGAAGGCACAGTGGGTGCACGTTCGGTTGCCGATAACATGGAACGCAGCGGACGCTTTGACAGCGATCTGGGCAACAATGCCCGCGCTGCAATCTATGCCAAAGGCCGCGTGCTGGGCAAATATCTGCTCACTCTCGCCTATGACAGCGCCAAGCAGCGCGAGGACCAACGCGTTCTCGGTACGCTTGACCCGAATGCTTATTACACCGTCTTTGCCGATGGTTCGAGCCGCCGCTTTGACGCTGCCAGCCGTGAAAAACTGTATGTTCGCATTGAAACATCGACTTTCTATGCGCTGTATGGCGATTTTGAAACCGGCTTCGATCAAACACGCCTCACCCGCTACAATCGCACCGCAACCGGTGTGAAGGGCGAAGCACGCTTGGGCGCAGTTCGTGCAGAAGGCTTTGCCGCTGACGTATCGAGCCGCTTCCAACGCGACGAGTTCCAAGGCCAAGGTATCACCGGCCCATATGCTCTGTCAGATCGTTCTATCATCGCTAACAGCGAAACCATCACGCTTGAAACACGCGACCGTTTCCGTTCAGAATTGATCGTATCAAGCCGCGAACTGACCCGCTTTATCGATTATGACATTGATCTGCTGTCCGGCACGATCACATTCAAGCAGCCTATTTTGAGCCGCGATTTCGACCTCAACCCGCAGTTCATTGTGGCTGAGTATGAAACCGATGGCCTGGGCAATAGCGAATTGAACGCTGGTCTGCGCACTAGCTGGACCGACAAATCAGGCAAGATCCGCATCGGCGCGACCGCTGTTACCGACAAGGGTGACAATGCACGCACCAATATTGGCGGCCTCGATGTGCGCGCCGAAATTGGCGAGAACACAGAAGTTCGCGCTGAAGTAGCCCTGAGCCGCAGCGAAGGCGAGACAGCCACAGGTTGGATGGTCGAAGCACAGCACCGCACAAGCAAGTTTGACGTACTCGCCTATGCCCGACAGCTCGATGCAAATTACGGCATCGGTCAGCAATCGGGTGCAGAGCTTGGCCGCCGCAAGTTTGGCGTTGATGGCCGCGTGCTGATCAATGAAGAGCTCAGCGTTGTCGGTAGCGTATGGCAGGACGATAGCCTGACCGACACCAATCGCCGCCGTGCTGCTCAAGTTGACCTTGCCTACCGCAGCCAGAATACCGACGGCCGCATTGGCATCGCTCATTTCAACGACCGTTTGGCTGATGGCACACGCAATAAATCAACAGTGCTTGAACTTGGCGCGACCCAGCGTCTGGCCAATAACAAGCTTGAGCTGAGCGCGACATCGTCGATTGCTTTGAGCAATACCGAAAGCATCGATCTGCCGAACCGTCATCGTCTCAGCGCACGCTATGCTGTGACCAACAATGTGAAACTGGTTGGCCAGTATGAGCGTGCCGACGGCGAAAACATCGAAGCCAGCAGCATTAGCGGCGGCGTCGAAGTGACCCCTTGGAATGGCGCGCAAGTCGTCAGCACCGTGGGCAAGCAGCGCATCGACGAAGCTGGCACGCGTTCTTTTGCAGCCTTTGGCCTGTCGCAAACCTTGCAAGTGTCACCGACACTGACTTTGGATGCGACAATCGATGGCAGCCGCACACTCAATGGCACCGGCAATGTTGCCGATGTTGTGAACCCTGCTCAGCCTGTTGCAACCGGCGGTCAAATTTCCAACGGCACATTGTTTGAAGACTTCACTGCTGTGACCCTGGGCGCTGCATGGCGCAAGGATCGCTGGAGCGCGACTGCACGCGGTGAATACCGTGATGGTGAGTTCGCAAACCGTAAAGGCGTAACCGCTGGCGCGATCCGTCAGCTGGGTGAAGGCAGCATCGTAGGTTCAGGCTTTACCTGGACCAATGCGAAAGCTGAAAACGGCGCGGCTAGCGAGATTTTCGATGCATCGATTGCCTTTGCGCACCGTCCTGACAATTCAGACTTCGCTGTACTCAGCAAGCTTGAGTATCGCAGCGATAGCATCACCAATGCAATTGCCGGCGACGCGGGCCCTGCAGGTCAAACTGCTCTGCTGGTTGATGGCAGCGCAACCTCGCGCCGTGTACTTGCCAGCGTTTCGGCCAATTGGTCGCCACGCGGCTGGGAAGAAGACAAATACGAAGTCGAGCAGCAAGTGCGCCGCGACGAGTTCGAACTGTTTGTTGGCACACGCTATAATTTCGATCGTTTCGAAAACATCGAATTTGAAGGCACCTCGCTGCTAGTAGGCGCCGACGCACGCATCGGCATCACCGACCGCTTTGAATTGGGCGCAACCGGTACCGTTCGTGCAAACTTGGAAGACAATGTGACCAGCTTCTCTTACGGCCCGCAAGTTGGTTTCGTACCAGCCGATGGCATGCTCTTGACGGTTGGTTATAATGTCGAAGGGTTCCGTGACCGTGATTTTGGCGAGCTACGCAGCACCGACAAAGGCGTCTATGCGGCAGTTCGAATCAAGTTTGACGCAGATACATTTTCATTCCTTGGACTGGGACGCTAAGGCAAGGATATGTTGAGAAATTATCTGAAAATCCTGCTGCTAGTGCTAGCGGGCTTTGGGGTTAGCTTGGCACCTCAATCTGTCTCAGCGCAAACTACTGTAACCGCTGACTGGACCAATTTGGGCAATGGCAGCTTGCAAGCCGTCAATGATGGAACTGCACTAAACGTTGGTCCCAACACGGTCACGATTAACACAACCGTCGTTACAGATGGCGATGGTAATGACGCGAACTTCACCAATTTTTTTTCCACTAACATGCTTTCGTACTTTGCTGGACAGGTCAGCAGTTTCACCGGCAATTTGCTCTACAGCACCGACCATTCCGAATTCGATGCAGGTGACTATTTTGAAACGGTTTACACTCTCGATACCGCTGTCCAGCAGCTAGAATTTACCGTCGGAAATGTAGATCGCTTTTTTGGAAACGATGGCGGGGGCAACCCTGCCAACTTCCACGATGCTGTGATCATTGAATATGACACCGGAAACGGCACTTGGCTCAACCTGCGCAATTTAGCGGGTGCGGCGACGCTCGGCAGCGCTGTTGGCACAACCACTGTAGGCGGCCAGCAAGGTTGGCACGGCACCGCTTTTTCCGGCGGACTTACCAGTACAACAGGTGACATTCGCGTAGATTTTGGAACAACCACTGTTGAGCGCGTTCGTATCCGTTACCGCTTTGGCCAAAGCCAGCCAGCGACCGATCCAAGCGGCAATTTCCAATATCTTGCGGTTTCTGACTTCGTTTGGGAGCAAAATGTTGATGTCGCCGATTTGTCGATGACGAAAACCGTCAACAATCCTAACCCCACGACCGGTTCCAATGTTACGTATACACTGACTGTGTCCAACGCTGGGCCAGATGCAGCGACCAATGTTTCTGTGTTGGATATTTTGCCGACTGGGTTTGACTTTATCTCCTCGTCAGTGGGCGGCAGCTATAGCGCCGCCACTGGTATATGGACGATTGGCACCATACCCTCGGGAACGAGCCAAGTGATGACCATCACCGGCACAGTTACCGCGCCGCCAGGCGTAACGATCACCAATTTCGCCGAAGTGTCAGCAAGCGATACCTTCGACACTGATTCTGCACCAAACAATAGCAGCACAGCCGAGGATGACGATGCAAGCGCGCAATTCACCGTGCAAGGCATTCGTACCGCGGGCACTGCCCCAACGTTAGTCTGTCCTGCCGGTCAAAATGTGTTTGATTGGGACAGCGTAACTTGGGCTGCAGGCTCAACCAATAATACCTATGCCATTGGTACATTTGGTGATGTAAACTTCAGTATTTTAAACGAGGGTATATGGGAAAATGATGCGTCATTTGGCGGCCAACAGCCTGCGATTTCTAGCAACAACACGGGCGGATTTGCCGTAGCTGAAAACAGCCTGCACCAATTCATCGATTTCACCGACAAGTTCGAAGTGGCAACAACCACATTGTCCCTCCCCAACGGAGTGGCAGGTATACAATTTACCGTTTTTGACATCGACTTTGCAGCCAATGACTTTGCCGACAGATTGATTGTTACCGGCAGCTATAAAGGCGCAAGCGTCATGCCGACGCTAACCAATGGCACGGTCAATTATGTTGTTGGTAATGTTGCAATCGGTGACGGAGCCTCTGCCAGCACCGCCGGTGATGGTAATGTTGTTGTGACCTTTGACCAGGCGATCGATACGATTGTAATCAGCTACGGAAATGCTGGTACAGCGCCCGTCAATCCCGATGGCCAAGCCATTGCGATCCATGATTTTGATATTTGCGCCCCTGCGACACAGCTTTCTGTGACTAAGACAAGCACCGTCTTTTCGGATCCCGTCAACAATACGACCGACGCCAAAGCGATCCCTGGGGCGCTGGTGGAATACACTATCGGTGTATCAAACATTGGCATCTCTGACGCCGATGATGATTCTGTATTCGTGGTCGATACTGTGCCTGCGGACAGTAAATTATGCGTCGTGGATATTGGCGGATCAGGGCCAGTCCGGTTTATCGATGGGGCCACTACATCTGCCCTCAGCTATAACTTTGTGGACCTTGCAAATCTGGGCGATGATCTGGAATTTTCGGATGATGACGGAACAAGTTGGAATTTCGTCCCCACCCCCGATCCTGATGGTTGCGATGCAGCGGTCACAAACTTTCGAGTGAACCCCAAGGGCGCATTTTCAGGTGACGGATCATTTACCCTTCGCGCACGCTTCTTGGTCGAATGATCCTTTTCAAGTAGCACGAAAGGATACTCTTGGAATTCCATTTCAGTATCCCGCCAGTATCACATTGAATGTTAGCGTGGCTTGATCTGCCCAGCCTCATTGGCAAGAAGCCCTGCAATTTGCGTCCAAACAGCGACATTCTGGCGCAATTGCACTGGATCGATCTTGTCGAGCGTATCATCAGGTGTGTGGTGCAAATCGAAATAGCGCGTGCCGTCCTGCTTAAGATTGATGATGGCTGTGCCTTGATCGCGGGCGATATTGATATCCGCCCCGCCCCGCGCCACGATGCTGGAATTGGCAACACCGAACCGCGCAACCGATGCAGCCAAATTGTTGTGAAGCTCTGGGTTGTCCTCACGAAAATTGCTTTCAAATCGCCATATGCGGTCCGCGCCAAAATCGCTTTCAAACGCGGCGCCAATCGGCTCATCAATGTGCGCCTTGGAATAGGCGACCGAACCAAACAATCCCACCTCCTCAGCGCCCGCCATTAGCACACGGACTGTACGCAATGGCTGCCCAGAGCTGCGCACATTCAGCGCAGCGGCGGCGATAATTCCGCAGCCTGCCCCGTCGTCAAACGCGCCCGGAGCATTCCACCAGCTGTCAATGTGGCAAGCAAGCAATACCGGCGGCAGTGAAGGATCACGGCCCACAATCTCGCCCACGACATTGCCGCTGGTCGTCGTGCCCAAATTGCGCGGCGTCAGCGTCAGCTTAAGCATTATTGGGCGGCCGTTTGCGCGGTCAAACATCCGCTCCAAATTGGCCGCATCAGGCAGGCTCAATGCGCCCGCAGGTGTTGGAACCGCTCTACCTACATCTGCGCCACCGTCGGGCGTTCGAAAAGTCGTGCCGCCTGTGTGCGGATTGCGGTGATTGTCTGTTCCGACCGATTTGATGACTGTGGCGATTGCGCCCTTATTCGCTGCAATGCCCGCCCCGACCCAGCGCGCCGGGCCAGCAAAGCCATATTGCGAGCCATCCTGTGTCGGCGTCATCGAATGCGAGATATAAGCGATCTTGCCTTTCAGGCTACCGTCAGGGGCTGCGCGCAATGCGGTGACGTTTTCAAATTCCACCACTTCAGCAGTGATCCCATCAGGCCCGGTTGAGGCGCTGCCGCCCAATGGCTGGATCACCAAGGGCTGCGGGAAAGGCGAGGTGATCTCAGCCTTGTGGAATTCACCGGGAACCCACGTTTCCATTTCAAACGGTTCATCAGCGACATTTTCAAAGCCATGCTTTTTAAGCCACGCCATTGCCCAAACCCGCGCGCGCGCCTCTGCCTCTGTGCCCGCCTGACGCGGGCCCACTTCTGTGGTGATCCCTTCGACAAAATCCCAAGCATATTTATCAGATGTCAGCGCAATATCGGCCGCCTCAGCTACACTGGGAGCCGCATGCGCAGGATAAGCGATGGAGGCGGTTGCCATAAGTAATGGCAGGGCGATTGCATTAAGCGAGCGTGATGTTTTCATGGCCATGCTGCTATCGGGACCGCGCACGCAAGTCCAGCCGCCACTCATCATTCGACCAGTATTCATTCCTCCAATGTCAGCCAAATCTTTCGGGTAAATGGGCTATTATCATGGCTGCAAAGATCGGGGCCAACGGCATTACCAAAAAAACCGTTCCGAAGCGGAAACCTTTGCAGCTGCAATAAGTCCACTTTCTATTCTGATCCGCAACCAAGAGCAAAAGCCCTTCAGGAACTTGGACGTCTCGCCAGCGACGTCACCAGAATGATGCAGAAGAAGCGGGCAGTCAGCGGCGCGCCGGTTGATGAGCCCTACCCAGTTGGTCACAGTATGACAGAATCATGGGGGAGTGGATAGCATAGTCAGGACACCGGCTAGACGGCATAACCCGCAACGAATTCCTGCAAGCGTTTTTGCAAAAGCCAAATGGTTTCAAGGAAAGTATGCGCGCTAATTACCCGCCCAATTGCGGTGCTTTCGGCCGATCGAGATCGTAAAAATCATCGCGGTAAATGATCTGGAATTCATCGCCATTAGCTATAGGTTTGGCCGTAAAATAAGTGATGTAGATCGGGACAGGATAAGGCAGGCTGACCTGCTCTTCTGGAGCGCCGCTTGGCTGCGGCATTTGGCCGTTAAACAGCCATGCGCCGAAATCCTCAGGACGCTCAACCCGAACGCAGCCCGCGCTAAACAAGCGCTCTGATTTACTGAACAATTGTTTGCTGGCGGTGTCATGCAAGTAAATTCCCAGCGCATTGGGGAACATAAACTTCACTTTGCCCATGCCATTGCCAGGACCAGGCTTTTGACGAAGCCGGACGTCTGATTCGCCGCGTTCCACCGCACGCCAATCAACTGAACTTGCCGGAAGCACCCTCGCTTCATCGCTCCAATCGGATAATGCTTCAAAGCCAGTGCGCCGCAAATAGGCGCTGCCGCCATTAATAATGCGCTGCGCATAGGTTTTGCGCAGCAAATCTGTTGGCACGTTCCAATATGGGCTGAGGACGGCATGGCGCACCAAACCGGCCATGACCGGCGTGGGTGTAGCCGGCTTGCCCGCGACAACCGCCATTTCGTCAATAACACGGCCATCTTCGATCAATTGAAGGCGTTGATTGGTGATATCAACATGCGCATAGCGATAGCCAAGATAGCTTGGAAGCTGGCTGGCGTAGTCCAAATTGCGTTGGATTATACGCTGATAATGGCCGGCCCCGAGGTTGAGCGCAGCAATCATCGCCCTGTCAATAAGACCAGAAACGCTCAGCCCGTGCATTCCGCGAAACAGACGCACACGCGCCTCCATCTCTGCATCAAAGCTCCGCCCCTCCGGTAGGCCAAGCCGCTGGCGCAGCAAAGCCACGCGCGCTCCGCTACTGCCCAGCGAAAGATCGCTCCCGCTAGGCACCTTGACCCGCGGCAAATCGCTCCACTCTACAACATAGCGCGCATGAGCCGCCGCCAAATCACGCTCAAACGGATTGACCACGCTTTCGCTGCCGGGCGGCAATTGCCCCTCATACAGCAAAGCAGCATCGCCATCTTCAACATAGATCGTTGATGCGCCGTCACCCTTCGCCAAAACGATTGATGGGCACAAGCCAAGAAGACCTGCACCCACCAACACTATCGCTTGTCGAAAGAACGGCTTTTTGAAAGCCATCATTCGCACATTCTTTCGCTTAACCGCGCTCGCCCATTGTCGGGGCAACACGTTGACGCGGCGCATTCACATTGCGAGCCGTCCAAGTCGACGCGCTGTTGCAGCTGCTTGTCATCGAAACCGACTGACCTGCTGCGAAGCGGCCTGAATAGTCCCAGCATTCTGTTGCAGAAGCAGCGCGAAGGCAGATTTGATCGCCTTGCATGAACCAATTGGCATTGGCTGACTGGCCAGTTGTGTTCGAAATTGTGGCAACGCCGGTTGAGCCAAAGAACACGCTGTTGCGTGTGCCATCGGCAAACATCATGTCGACAGTTTGGCCGCGAAGTTCTTCACCAGCGTGGTTATCTGCATAGGCAGGAGCAGCAGCAGTCATAGCGGCCGCGCCAGCAAGCATTACAAAACGGTTCATCATTAATTCTCCTCGTCAAATTCACATGCGGCCAGTTGCACCAAACCAGCCCTTAACTCTTGATCCCAACCATCCTTATAGAGCAGTTTTGTGCGATAGCCATGTTAAATTTCGAAACTTATCCCAGTCAAGCATTTGTGAAACCGACGTTTTTCAACGTTACAGCTGTTTACTTTGCCCTCGCAGGCTTCTAGTTTATTCATCTCAATTCATATGGGGTAACGGATTCGTTGCCCTTGATGATGAACCGAATACAGCGGAGACTGGGACCATCGGCTGTGTTTCGAATTAATTGATGTGGAGGAATAATGACGTCTTTTCGTAATATGACTGGTGCTTTGATTGCACTTTCGATGGTCACCGCACCTGTAGCCGCTCAGGCACAGACCGCGGCGACGACATCTGCCAGCTCTTCATGGGGCGGCGTAGTGATGTCTTACATTTCAACTCTTTGCGCACAGCAAGCCAGCGGCTGCATTTTGCCGCTGCCTAACGCTGCTCCGCCACCGCCACCGGCGCCAACACCAACTGTTGCACCGCCTCCTCCTCCGCCACCAGCTCCGGCTCCAGCAGCATCGGGCGGTTTCCCGTTCTTGCCGTTGCTCTTGGGTCTCGGCGCAATTGCAGGCGGCGTGTTGCTTCTTGATGACGACAACGATGATGATCCGATTTCAGCATAAGTCTTGAAATCGAAAGATTGTGAAATTGCTCCCTCCGCAGGCTTCGGCCTTCGGAGGGAGTTTTTTTATAAGGCTCAAAGGGCGCTCAATTATTGCTGTCTAGGGATTGGGATCACATTGTTTAGAGCATCGCCCGGCAGCTCAAGCGGAAATGAAGCTTTGTCTTGGGCTGCGAAAACCTGATCCCGGCCTGCGTTCTTAGCTTTGTATAATGCCGCGTCAGCCCGTTTAAAAACGCTTAGATATTCCTCATCACCGCGCCAGTCGGTCACACCGAAACTTGCAGTACATCCCAGTTTTTTGCCCCGCGTGGTTACATCGATTTCAGGCAGTTTTTCGCGCAACCGTTCAGCTAGGATAGCGGCGCTGTCCAGCGGACAGTCCCAAACCAGAATGCCAAACTCCTCTCCGCCCAAGCGCCCCGCGATATCTTGATCCCTTAAGGTGCGGGAAATCAGATCACCAAAACCCTCGATAACCGCATCCCCCTTTGGATGCCCCCATTTATCATTCACCCGTTTAAAGTGATCAATGTCAGCAACAATCAGGCTCAAAGGCACTTTTTCTACCCTCGCCTTTTCTGCGGTCAATTCAGCCTCGCTTTCAAAGGCATGACGGATCCGAAGGCCTGACAAAACATCAATGGCAGCTTTCTCGCGCTGTTCAGCCATATTGTCAGCGATAACCGATGAAATCAGGCAAAGTGCCATGAGAGTGATCATCACAGTCATTATAAGAGCGTGCAGGGAGGTCAGCATAGCCATGCCTTGCTCACCATCGCCAAACAATACAGCAGCCAGATCAGTCAGCACAGGGCGGACAAGACCAAAACCTGAAAACAACGCCAATACCCAAACCAGCGCGCGGTCAGCCAAATGGCGCTTTTCAGCATGCCAAAGGTTCTGCGCAGCCAAGGCCACCAGCAGGCCCGAACTTGTGTTCTGGACGAGTTTCATGGTGGGGATGTCGCCGACACTGCCTGCAATTCCCAGCAAAATGCAAGCAACCACGACTGTCGCAGAATAGGCCAGCAGAGGTATATCTTGCCCAGCTCGGCGCGAGGCGCCCCACATCATCGCAATAATGCCCGACATGGACAGGATGTGATAGCCAACAAGCCCAATGGGGCCGATTGCGCCCATAATCCAAATGTTGATTACGACACCAGCCGCCATCGAACCGAAGCAGTAAGAATAGGCAAGGATATGCAGCTGATCGCGCCTCTGCCACCACATAGCACCCAAAACTATGGCAAAAATCAATGCCATAGCCGGAATAACAAAGGTGAATATCTGAGCTTGCATGGGGCCTTTTTTCTTAGTTTGGACCATTATAGCCCGAGAATGGTTATCTTCCTGTAAAGAGACGCACTCCAAATCTACTTAGGACAGTGCTTGCCCCAACCCCTTTCACCGCCTATCTGCGGCCCATAAATTGCGCAGCGCTACGCATCATCTCTGCTTCAAAGGACACCGCAAACAATGGCCGCTCAATATGCCTATGTCATGAAAGACATGACCAAGACTTTCCCTGGTGCACCCAAGCCGGTGCTCTCCAATATCAATCTACAATTTTACCAAGGCGCCAAAATTGGCATCGTTGGACCTAATGGTGCAGGCAAATCAACGCTGATCAAGATCATGGCGGGCATTGATAAAGACATCACCGGCGAGGCCTGGGCTGGCGAGAATATCACCGTTGGCTATCTGCCGCAGGAACCGCGCCTCGATGAGACCAAAACCGTGCTCGAAAACGTGCGCGAAGGGGCTGGTGAAACCGCTGTCATGGTCGAACGTTTCAACGCGATTTCGGCTGAAATGGGCGATCCACAAGACGACACCGATTTTGACGCGCTGATGGAAGAGATGGGCGTGCTTCAGGAAAAGATCGACGCAGTTGACGGATGGACGCTCGACAATCAGCTTGAGATCGCAATGGAAGCTTTGCGCTGCCCGCCTTCTGATATGGGCGTTGAGAGTCTATCAGGCGGTGAGAAGCGCCGCGTTGCCCTAACCCGCTTGCTGATTCAAAAACCCGGCATTTTGCTGCTTGATGAGCCGACCAACCACTTGGACGCAGAAAGCGTTGAATGGCTGGAGAACCATTTGAAAGAATATGCAGGCGCCGTGCTGATGATCACGCACGACCGCTATTTCCTCGACAATGTGGTGGAGTGGATTCTCGAATTGGATCGCGCCTCATATTACCCTTATGAAGGCAATTACTCCACCTATTTGGAGAAAAAAGCCAAGCGCATGGCGCAGGAAAACCGCGACGAATCGGGCCGTCAAAAAGCCCTTTCGCGCGAGCTGGAATGGATCAAGCAGACCCCTGCTGCCCGCCAAACCAAATCAAAGGCGCGCGTGCGCAAATTTGAGCAATTGCAAGATGCCCAAGGCGACCGCAAACCGGGCAAAGCCCAGATTGTCGTCCAGGTTCCAGAACGCCTTGGCGGCAAAGTAATTGAAGCCAAAGGCGTGACCAAGGCTTACGGCGATAAGCTGTTGTTCGAAGACCTGTCCTTCATGCTACCGCCAGGAGGCATTGTTGGCGTTATTGGACCAAACGGTGCGGGTAAATCGACCCTGTTTAAGATGATCACTGGTCAAGAAACACCCGATAGCGGCACCATCGAAATAGGTGAGACTGTTCACCTAGGCTATGTTGACCAGTCTCGCGACGACCTAACCCCAACCAACAATGTGTGGGAGGAAATCTCCGAGGGCCATGACTACATGCAGGTCAATGGCCACGACACATCAACACGGGCCTATGTTGGCGCATTTAACTTCAAAGGCGGCGATCAGCAAAAGAATGTCGGCAAATTATCAGGCGGTGAGCGCAACCGTGTCCACATGGCCAAGATGCTGAAACAAGGTGGCAATGTATTGCTGCTCGATGAGCCAACCAACGATCTCGATGTGGAAACGCTTGGCGCCTTGGAAGAGGCGATTGAAAACTTCGCTGGATGCGCTGTCGTGATTTCACACGACCGTTTCTTCCTCGATCGGCTCGCCACCCATATCCTCGCGTTTGAAGGCAATAGCCATGTCGAATGGTTCGAGGGTAATTTTGAAAGCTATGAAGAAGACAAGCGCCGCCGCCTCGGTGATGCCGCCGACCGCCCAACCCGTTTGGCTTACAAAAAACTGACCAGGTGAGTAGCTAACTGATTAGCGCGTTTTCGACATCTAACATCGCCGATGGCGTGATCCGGAGAAACTGAATTCGGCGATCGTTCTTACTATCGATTCGCATAATCCAACCGCGATTTTCGAGGTGTCGAATATGCCTAATCGACGTTGTTTGAGGGATTTCAGCATCAAGTCCGACACACGAAGCTGAAAGTAAATTCCCTCTCTTTTCAGCCTCATAAAGCTCCAATAACAGGGAAACTTCGGGCTTTAGAATACACGTATTTTCGAAAACTCGTGAAATAGCTCCGTTGAAGGTTTTGAAGTTGTCCAAGACATACTTCCTAAGCTCCTCATTTTTCTTTTCTTTTAACATTTGCACCCCTGCATTTGATCAACAATCACCCAATTAGCTAACAACTTTATTGGGTGATTGTCATGTCACGCAAACAGGCGACTATTACCGCAAATTCTTATCTGCCATTCGTATTCATATGGTTTGGATGGAATTTTATCATTAGTAATCATGCCAGAAGCGACGGCACAATATCCCATTTCCGGTTTTGCAACACCTGACCTTGAAAGAAGGTTGTATTTAGATGGATACAGAATGTTCAAACAAGCTTGGTTTTGAGGATGGGTTTTGGAATCAATTGGGTGAAGCCGGCCCTTTTCAATTAACTCGCGCTCTTTTGGCTGCAGCCAAGCGAGTGAAATCGAATTCCGTTAGCTATCATTTTGCATACCGATTCGAGTCCTTGGTAGCCAGGCAACCAATGACATTTTTTAGCGCAGGCAGAGCTTTATCGCGCCATAACCTTGCCCCAGAGTTCGTTGAACCCATTGGTCGCTGCCACGATTTTGTCCTACAAAAAGGCAGGCCCTGTGCTCTTGCGCCAATGATCCCTGCTTTCCAAAAAGTACAACCAGAACTCACAAAATTGATCATGGCCAGCATCAATGAATACGGCGTCACCGATGAATATTTAATACCTGTCTTCGGGCCTTTCGGCATAAATGCGGTCATCTCATTCGGCTTTAATAGACCCGTCACCGAAGTGCCAAAGTCCGACCTTAGCTCATTGGAGGCGCTCTCTTCGATCGTGCATAACCGAATTGTTGTTCTCTACAGAAGATTTGCAGACGAGATTAAGCTGTCAAAGCGAGAGGCCGATGTTTTGCATTGGATTTCCCGCGGAAAGACACGGTCGGAAATCGCATCAATTCTTGCAATCAAGCCTAGCTCGGTAGACACTTACACGCGAAGAATCTTCAAGAAGCTCGATGTGAATGACAAAGCATCAGCGACTTTAAAAGGTCTCGCCGCGGGCATAATCCATCCAAACTAGAAAGATTCAGAAGGTGTTCTCGCCGGAGTTCAACCAGCAGGATTTATTCACCGCAATGTGCGAACCTGCTCTTAAGCAGCACCGGCACCTTTTTCTACATCACGCTTTGCGACCACGTAAGAATAGATGATGCCTACCATCAGGACCACTCCGCTGCCGCTGGCAACAAAGGTAGAATCTGCGATAACAGCGATTACGATCAAG
>JALZVZ010000028.1 GCA_023299945.1 Altererythrobacter sp.
ATCAAGCCACGCTCGTCGCGCTGGAATTATTGTTGCCGTAAAGCTCGTCTGCGCGGGCTTCAAACGCGGTCACCATCTTGCGAAACGCACGATCAAAATATTGACCGGCAATGCTTTCAAAAACGCGGTTCTTAAATGCGAAATTGACGTGAAAATCGACGGTGCAGCCCCCGTCCTCGCGCGGATGAAATCGCCATGCGTTTTCCAAATCGCGCAATGGCCCATCGACATAATGCACATCGATCGCCTCTGACGGTGTCTTAATCACTTGCGAGGTAAACCGCTCACGCAAGGACTTAAAACCAACGACCATATCAGCGACCATTTCTGTACCGCTGTCGGAACGAATGCGCGTTGCAACGACCCAAGGCAGAAACTGCGCATAGCTGCCTACATCCGCGACCAGATCATACATCTGCTGCGCGCTATAGGGAAGGTCCCGCGTTTCGTTGATCCCGGGCATAGCGGACTATTTACCGCCAGTCTTTTTTGGGGATTTAGCAGCCTTAGCTAGCCTATTTGCACGTGCCTCGCGCATTTGCGCAAAATCGTCACCTGCGTGATAGCTGGAACGGGTGAGCGGCGTAGAGGCGACCTGTAAAAAGCCCTTTGCCCGTGCGATTGAGCCATAAGCATCGAATGCTTTTGGCGTCACAAACTCCTCCACATTTGCATGTTTCGGCGTTGGCTGGAGATATTGCCCCATGGTCATGAAATCGACCTCGGCGCTGCGCATATCATCCATCACCTGATGCACTTCTAAGCGTTGCTCGCCCAGCCCCAGCATGATGCCGGATTTGGTGAAGATCATGGGATCATGGCTCTTCACTTCTTCGAGCAGACGCAGCGACGCGTAATAACGCGCGCCGGGCCGAATGGTTGGGTAAAGGCGCGGTACCGTCTCAAGATTGTGATTATAAACGTCAGGGCCAGCGGCAACGATTGCCTCCACTGCGGACCGCATTTTACCGCGAAAATCAGGTGTCAAAATTTCGATCGTAGTATTGGGCGTATTGCGCCGCAAAGCCTCGATCACTTTGACAAATTGCGACGCGCCGCCATCGGGCAAATCATCGCGGTCCACGCTGGTGATGACGATATGCTCAAGGCCCATTTTCGCAGCGGCGACCGCCGTGTTTTCCGGCTCCATCGGATCGACGATGCGCGGCATGCCGGTCTTCACATTGCAGAACGCGCAGGCCCGCGTGCACACATCGCCAAGGATCATGACGGTAGCGTGCTTTTTATCCCAGCATTCGCCAATGTTGGGGCACGCGGCCTCTTCACAAACCGTGTTGAGGTTAAGCTCGCGCATCAGCTTGCGTGTCTGATTATAGCCTTCACCTGTCGGCGCCCTCACCCGAATCCAATCGGGCTTGCGTGTGCGTTTTGGGCGCGGTTCTTCGGATGGTGTCGCGGCTGGTGGGATGTTCGTTAAATCATTCATGATTGTGCATTTAGGGATGAGCGGGGAGAGGCGCAATGGCTTGCTTGCCGTAAGGGTTATCGCTCGCTAAGCAAAAGCCCTATGGATGCCAGCACACTTCAGACTTTTACCTCGCCTGTTGTCCTATTTTTTGTATTAGGATTGCTCGCTGCTTTTGCGCGGTCAGACCTCGCCATACCAGAGGCTTTAGCCAAGGGCATGTCGCTCTATCTGATGGCGGCGATTGGCCTGAAAGGCGGCGTCGCTGTTTCCAAATCGGGCATTGATTCCACGGTTTTGATCGCGCTGACTTTGGGTATCGCCGCCAGTTTCCTTATCCCATTTTTCGCCCATGCTGTGCTGAAGGGCTTTGGCAAATTGGACCGGATCAACGCTGGCGCCGTCGCTGCGCATTACGGCTCTGTCAGCGTCGTGACATTTGTCACAGCGGTTGAGATATTAGAGGCGCAAGGCAAACCGCCGGGCGGCTATATGGTGGCGGTTATGGCCGCAATGGAAACGCCTGCGATTCTAACCGGCCTGTTGCTCGCGCGCGGAATGGGATCGAAAGATGGCCAAAAACCGAGCGAGCTGTTGCATGAGGTTTTCTTCAATGCCTCTGTCGTTCTGTTGCTGGGCGCATTTGCGATAGGCATGATCTCAGGGACCGAAGGGTTTGGCGATGTCGCCCCCTTCTTTGAAGCAGGGTTTAAAGGCGTGCTTTGCCTATTCCTGCTCGACATGGGATTGATCGCAGCAAGGCGCATGATGGATGCACGCGCCATCACTTGGCGGTTGATTGTGATCGCCATTGGATTGCCGCTGATCAACGGGGCCATCGGAACCACAGCGGCGGCATTGAGCGGGTTGGATGTGGGTTCGGCCGCGGCGCTGGGCGTGCTTTGCGCCAGTGCCAGCTATATCGCCGTGCCCGCAGCCATGCGGCTTGCTTTGCCGGAGGCCGACCCCGGCATTTATCTGACAATGAGTTTGTCGATCACTTTCCCATTCAACATCCTTATCAATATTGGCCTGGTAAGCGCCCTCGCCTCTACGCTGGTCGGCGCGCTAAGCGGGGCAGGAGGCACTCAATGATAGAAACAGTCGTCCGTAAACGGATCGAAATACTCACCGACGTTGCGCTGGTTGGACGCGTAACCGATGCCATCGACCGGGCAGAGATCACTGGATGGACGGTGACGCCGGTGAATTCTGGTAAGGGCCGCGATGGGCCATGGCGCGAGGAACGCGTGATGGGCACAGACAAAGTGTTTGTGCTCACCGTTGCCTCGCAAGAACGCGCCAATGCGCTGGCAGAGGAACTCGCACCGATTTTGACATCGCACAGCCTACTGCTGACCATGTGGGATGTTGAGGTAATTCGGGGCGAACGTTTCTAATGCCTGAATATGCTGAGCTACTGAACGGCTATCGCCGCTTTCGAACCGACACTTACCCGCGCCAACGCGCCCGCTTTGAAGAGACCATTGCCGAAGGACAGCAACCCAAGCTGATGGTTATCGGTTGCAGCGATAGCCGCGTAGACCCTGCGCAAATTTTCGATGTTGATCCCGGCGAGATTTTCGTCGTGCGCAACGTGGCCGCGCTCGTGCCGCCGTATGAGACTAGCCCCGGCCTTCACGGCGTATCGGCCGCGGTTGAGTTCGCCGTGCAATTTCTCAAGGTGAAGCAAGTACTGGTCATGGGCCACGGGCGCTGCGGAGGTTGCCAAGCGGCCCTCTCACAAGAATTGCATAGCGCCGATGCCGGTGCTGGCGGGTTCGTTGCCAATTGGGTGAAATTGCTGGATGATGCGCGGGCAACCGTTGCCGATGAACACGGGACTACCAGCCGTGAAGCAGAGCTTGCGATGGAGTTTGCCGCAATCAAACTCAGCATAGAAAACCTGCGCAGTTTCCCATTTGTTGCAGACAAGGAAGCAGCCGGCACTCTCAAACTGCGCGGCGCGCATTTCTCCATTTCAGAAGGCGTATTATATTCTCTTGATCAGGACACAGGCGAGTTCAAAAGCGAAGAATAGCCCTTGCCGCATGCCCATTCGCGGCCCATCCTGCCATCTATGTCTGATATTGAACTTAAAAACATCGCGCTGCTGATCGACGCAGACAACACCACACCCAAAGGGATCGACCCTGTTTTGACCGTTATGGCCAAGCTGGGGCAGGTGAATATCCGCCGCGCTTACGGCAATTTTGCCAAGAGCAATCTGGCAAATTGGGAAAAGATCACCAACAAATTTGGGATCATGCCTCAGCAACAATTTGACGTTACCAAGGGCAAAAACGCCACTGATATGGCGATGACGATTGATGCAATTGATTTGCTCAATCAAGGCAAAGTGGACGGCTTTGGCCTCATGACCTCAGACAGCGATTTTACCCCGTTGGTCACGCGCCTGCGCCAGGACGGTATCATTGTCTATGGCTTTGGGGAGAAGAAAACACCGCAAGCTTTTCAAGCGGTATGCACACGCTTTCTCTACATCGATGATTTGATTGCCACCACCTCAGGCGACACTTCAAAGCGCGACCAAAGTTCGCAAGCGGAATTGGATGAATTGGAGGCGTTGGTTCATGCCGCCTATGCCGAGGCAAAGCGTGATGAAAAGGGCTATGCGCGCCTGTCACAGCTTGGCCAAATTGCGGGTAACCGGTCTAGCTTTGACGTGCGCAATTATGGTTTCAAGAATTTGAAGGAAATGTTCGCCTTGCTTGAAAGCTACAAGCTCGAAACCCGTGACGGCAATCATGTATATGTAAAGCGCCTGCGCTAAAAACGAAAACGGCGCGAGCTCCCGTGATGGAAACCCGCGCCGTTCGCTATTCGATGATCCGCGAGGCTTAGTTCGCGTTTGCAACCGCAGCGCTTACGATCTCAGGCGCGGAAGGTGCCGCAGCCGCAGTCATAGCTGGCTCTGCTTTTTCAGCCGCATAAGCAGACCAAAGCTGAGCGATTGCCCGGCGCGAACCTTGCACCTTGGCGAAGGTTGCCTGCGCTTCTGTTTGCTTGCCAGCGTCCGATTGCGCAATGCCAAGGCGTGTAAGAACCAACCCTGTGTCGGCGCCGCCCATGCCTAAGGCTTTGGTGTAGAACTCTTCCGCTTTGGCCGCTTGGCCGTAGCTTAAGAATGCATCACCCGCAGCCATAACGGTACGCAAGCCGGCACCGCCAGAACGTGCATCACGCTCTAATGAAGGCAATTCCGCACGGTCTGCGGCGATCCGGCCAGAAGCAATCTCTAACGATTCTGCGAGGTAACTATCGTTTCGGCTCACGATGCCAGTGGAGTAGCCTTTTTGAATGACTGTTTGTACTTCTTTCGGCAGACGGCGCGCATCAGCGGATTCAACATAATCGAGATATTCGACCTTGTCTTGAAGTGTGTCTTTGCGAAAGCCCAGACGCATCAGATCAAGCGTTTCAGCCGCGCCATATTCGTTCAATTGGCGGGTAATGTTAACCGCATCACGCCAATTGGCTTGCGAAGGATAAGCACCGATCCAGCTTTGGAGGAAGTTGTAGACTTCAGGCTGAATTTTATTGTTAAAGCTAACCGACAACCCGCGCCTATACCATGTCTCATCCACAGCTTGACCGGAAGCTTTTCGTGCTTCGATGGCCGAGGTTAAACTCGCAAGCCCTTCCCGATTGAGATCTTCACGAAAGAACGTCTCCGCCATCTCAATCCGCATGGCTGCTGGATCGACACTAGCCGAGGTGAAATTATTATCGATCGCGCCTTGCAAATATGGACGGGACTCGCTGTGGCGACCCAAAGCGCGCGCCAATTGGAAAGCGATGAAATTGTATTGGCCCAATTTTTCCGGTCCAATTTTACCACTCGCAAGCATCATTTTCATGCCATCAAATTGCAGCGCCTGATCTTGAGCCTTACCGCCGACAAGATAGACCGTGTTGCCGGTGACATTTTGCTCATCGGCAGACACAGCGGCCGCGATCAAACCCGGGATCTGCGCTTTGACCGCATTAATATCTGCGCCTTCAACTTTCAGCGCTTCATTGATCGGGTTGTAGGCTGCGATGAAGGTTTCGGAATATTCCGCCTTGCTCTTTTTCTTCTTCTTTTTCTGAGCATGGGCGGGTTCTGCAACCATGCCCGACATCGCTACGACGGAACCCGTTGCCAGCGCGAGCGCAAGCGCGAAATGACGGCCCGTCTTCGAACGCTTTTGAAGGCTTGTCTGTGTGAAAAACATGTGTGGTACTCTCCTAGTGTAAACCTGAACGCGCGGATGTGATGCGCGGGTGATTTTTATGCGAAAGCCAATGGCCTTACTTCGCCTGTAATGCAATTATAACTAGCTGATACTGGCTGAATGAGCATTGAATAGCTGCAAAATGCGCCGAATTTACGGCCAATTGCTCCGCTGCCTGCCCGCACTGCCCTTTATGTGGATAAAGCGTGGTTTATCCCCGTTCTCACCCTTACTTTAGTGGCGCATTGGTCGCTGCGGCCCTACAATGATGGCTTAATCTAAATATTGGAAACGGCCCCTGTTTTGACCGACGAAACCGAAACCTTGCCAGCCCCCCACCCATTGGGTGACTTTGAACGCATTGACATCGTTGATGAGATGAAAACGAGCTATCTCGATTACGCGATGAGCGTGATCGTTAGCCGTGCGCTGCCTGATGTGCGCGACGGGTTGAAACCGGTTCACCGCCGCATTCTTTATGCCGCGCAAGTTGGCGGCTACACCTCGACGAAACCATACCGCAAATCGGCAAAAATCGTCGGCGAAGTCATGGGTTCGTATCACCCCCACGGCGATAGCGCGATTTACGATGCGCTGGCTCGCATGACGCAGCATTGGTCGCTACGCGTGCCGCTGATCGACGGGCAAGGCAATTTTGGCAGCATGGATCCTGATCCGCCAGCGGCCATGCGCTACACGGAAAGCCGCCTTGCTAAGGTGGCTGAGGCGCTGCTGACCGATCTTGACAAGGATACTGTCGATTTCGTTCCCAATTATGATGGCAGCGAAACAGAGCCATCGGTTCTGCCTGCCCGGTTCCCCAATCTGCTAGTCAATGGCGCTGGCGGTATTGCTGTTGGTATGGCGACCAATATTCCGCCGCATAATCTTGGCGAGATTATTGATGGGTGCTTTGCCTTTCTCGACAATCCGGCGATTACGTCTGAAGAATTGATCGAATATATTCCTGGCCCTGATTTCCCGACAGAGCCGCTTATCCTCGGCACAGCAGGCGCGAAATCCGCCTATACCACGGGCCGCGGTTCCGTGATTATGCGTTGCCGTCATGAGATTGAGACACGGCGCGGCGACCGTGAAAGCATCATCTTCACCTCTATCCCCTTCCAAGTTGGCAAATCCGGACTGGTTGAGAAAATCGCCGATGCCGCCAAAGAAAAGCGGATCGAAGGCATTTCCGACATTCGCGATGAAAGCAGCCGTTTGGGCGTGCGCGTCGTGATTGATTTGAAACGCGATGCCACCGCTGAAGTCGTGCTCAACCAATTGTGGCGGCACACCCCTGCACAATCCAGCTTCCCTGCCAATATGCTGGCGATCCGCGATGGGCGGCCTGAAACGCTGCTGCTGCGCGATTTCATTCAAGCCTTCATCGCTTTCCGCGAAGAAGTCATCACGCGGCGCACCAAATATGAGCTGAACAAGGCCCGCGACCGAGCGCACATGTTGCTCGGCCTGGTCGTCGCTGTGTCCAATCTGGACGAAGTAGTCGCAATCATTCGCGGCGCATCCAATCCAGCAGAGGCGCGCGCGAAATTGCTCGCAAGGGAGTGGCCGATTGGCGACATTGCGCAATATATCGCATTGGTCGAGGCGATTGAGCCAAGCAGTGACGAGAGCGGCGGAACCTATCAACTGTCAGAGCGGCAGGTCAGAGCCATCCTTGAACTGCGCCTCCACCGCCTAACCGCGCTGGGCCGCGATGAAATTGGCGACGAGCTGAAGGGCTTGTCGGTTGATATTGCGGGCTATCTGGAAATCCTTGCCGACCGCGTCAAACTCTACAAGGTTCTGCGCGATGAACTGCAAGAGGTCCGCGACACCTATGCCACCCCGCGTGTTTCCGAAATCGCGCCTGCTTGGGATGGCCTCGATGATGAGGATCTGATCGAGCGCGACGACATGGTCGTGACCGTCACCCATGATGGCTATATTAAACGCACCTCGCTCTCCACCTTCCGCGCGCAAAATCGCGGCGGCAAGGGCCGGGCCGGTATGTCGACCAAAGACGAAGATGCGATCAGCGATTTGTTCGTCACATCGACGCATACTCCGGTTTTGTTCTTCTCAACATCGGGCAAAGTCTACCGCATCAAGGTCTGGAAATTGCCAGAAGGCGGGCCAGCGACACGTGGCCGCCCGATCGTAAACCTGCTGCCGTCCCTGGATGATGGCGAGACGATCCGCACCGTGCTTCCTCTTCCCGAGGATGAGGAAAGCTGGGGCGCGCTATCAGTCGTGTTTGCCACCGCAAAGGGCAATGTGCGCCGCAATGCGATGGATGCCTTCACCAACATCCCGTCGAACGGCAAATTCGCGATGAAGTTTGATGCTGAAAGCGAAGACAAGCTTATCGGAGTTGCCTTGCTGGAAGACGGCGATGATGTCTTGCTGGCGACCAAAATGGGCAAGGCGATCCGCTTTGCAGGCGAGGATGTCCGCTCATTTACATCGCGCACCTCAACCGGTGTAAGGGGCATGAAATTCAAAGAGAAAGGCGACGAAGTTGTTTCTCTTTCTATCCTTACCGGCGGAACCGCCACACCAGAGGAACGCGACGCCTATTTGAAAGCCGCGCCATGGAAGGCTGATGACAACGCACCTGCCCTTTCAGACGATCACGCCGCAATGGCAGAGGAAGAAAAATTCATCCTCACCGTCTGCGCCAATGGTTATGGAAAAATGTCCAGCGCCTATGAATATCGCCGCGCTGGCCGTGGCGGCATGGGCATCACCAATATCGACAATATCGCCCGCAATGGCGAAGTCGTCGCCAGCTTCACCGCCACCCGTCTCGACCAATTGATGCTAGTCACCGACCAAGCCAAATTGATCCGTATCGGCCTGGATAGCCTGCGGGTTATCGGGCGCGGCAGCGCAGGTGTTCGCCTGTTCGACGTGGCCAAAGGCGAGACGATTGTCGGCGCTGTTCGTATTGATGAACCTGAGGAAGAAGAGCTTACCGAAGGCGAGGAAGGCGCTGAAGGGACCGAAACAAGTGCCGAAACGGCTTCCGGAGATGGCGAGGCCAAACAAGGCCAAACGGGAGATGACCCCCAAACCCCTCCAGATGACGCTCCTAAAACTGGCGACGAGTAAAGACGATATGCAGATAAGATCATCGGGTCAGGCATGTGGCGCGCGCATTACCGGCGTGGATTTATCCGCACCCTTATCTGATGATTTAATCGCTGAAATTCGAAGCGCTTGGCTGGAGCACCGCGTTATCGCTTTCGCAGATCAGACGATGGATGATGATGCGTTGGAGCGCTTTACCATTGCCATGGGGGGCTTTGGCGAAGATCCGTTTTTCGACCCGATTGAAGGGCGCAAAAACATTGCCGCCATTTGCCGAGAAGCGGATGAAAAGTCGCCCCTTTTTGCAGAAAATTGGCATTCCGATTGGAGCTTTCTCGCCGAGCCGCCGGCGGGTACTTGCTTGCTGTCGATAGATATCCCTCCCCATGGAGGCGATACGATGTTCTCCGATCAAGTCGCTGCTTTTACTGCGCTTTCAGATGCCCGTAAGGAAGAACTGCGCGCCCTTACCGCCGTGCATTCCGCCAAGCTCGCATATGCGCCCGACGGCGCCTATGGCGATAAGGATGGCGAAGGCGACCGCTCTATGGCGATCCGCCCCGATGCCAGCGCGAATGAAACCTACTCCCACCCCCTAGTCAAGGCGCATCCTGAAACCGGCGAAGAAGCGATATATTCCACCATGGGCTATATCATCGGAATCGAAGGCATGGCCCAGGACGAAGCCTTTGCCTTTTTGGCCGAATTGCAAGCATGGCAAGGCCGCGATGAATTCACCTACCGTCACGAGTGGGAGGAGAACATGTTGATATTGTGGGACAATCGCAGCCTTCTTCACAAAGCCACTGGCGGCTATGAAGGCCATCGGCGAGAGCTGCACCGGACCACAATCGCGGCGTTTGACCCCGCTTAAACCGCTGATTGTTTAGGCACTTTCGCAGTATCGGGATGCTCACCCCGCAAGGTTTGTACAACGCCTGTTGCGATCAAAAACTGCGCTGCAAAATAGAGCGGCCAAACGGCAAGATCAGGGATAGCGCTGCCTTCAAGCACACCCATTTGCGCAAAGATCAACCAATCCGAAATCACAAACAATACCGCACCAATACCAACGCGGTATCTTGGAAAACGGCTTCGCCATGCGCTGGCAGCCATCATCCCAAGCACAAGTCCATAGAACGCAACTTTCCAATCGCTCGACAGCAGCCAGCTCATCACCGGCGTACCGAGCAATAATGCAATCGCTAGCGCCCTCTGGCTGCCAGTCGGTGTTGGCCTCAAATTCCTAGAAAAAAGGAACAGAGCTGCACTATGAGCTAGCAAAAATATCGCCCCGCCCAGCTCCAATTGATAATTCACGCCCATATCGCCCAGCGCCGATAGCCCGAGGAACAGCGCCAATATTTTCGCATCCCCGCCCGGCCCGCGCATCAAGGCATATAGCGCCAAGGCACCGACAGCTGCGCCCTTAATCAACATGACCCACAGCCCGCCAAGCTCGCCATCTTTCAGCACATAATAGGCAACCGCCGCGATCACCGCGACAAGCAGCCAAGGCCGATGCTGTGATAAAGCGCGCTTGGGCAATTCTCTCTCCTAAATTTCTTTATGCATTTCTGGCCTTGATGCGGGCCATGTGCAAGCCCTAGGGAGCGCATATGACACATCAGGTTCACATTATCGGTGGCGGTCTTGCGGGAAGCGAGGCGGCTTGGCAATTGGCCCAGCGCGGCGTGAAGGTTCGCCTGTCTGAAATGCGCGGCGCGCCTGCGGAGCGCGGCGGCGAAATGACAGCGGCGCATCAAACCGATGGCTTGGCAGAGCTCGTGTGTTCCAATTCATTTCGCAGCGATGATGACACCAAAAATGCGGTTGGCCTGCTTCACCATGAGATGCGGCGACTGGACAGCATCGTGATGAGCGCCGGCGCCAAGGCGCAGGTTCCCGCCGGCAGCGCCATGGCGGTCGACCGCGATGTATTCTCCGCCGAGGTGGAGCGCGCATTGCAGGAGCATCCTAATATTGAAGTGGTGCGCGAACGCATCGACACTTTGCCAACCGAAGGGCTAACAATTGTTGCAACCGGCCCGCTGACGGCCGCAACATTGGCTGACAGCATCGTGAAGGCAACGGGGCAAGAGCGCCTCGCCTTTTTTGATGCCATCGCGCCAATTGTTCACCGTGACAGCATTGATATGGATATTTGCTGGATCCAATCGCGCTGGGACAAAACCACAGAAGCGTCCAATCCAGAGGGTGATTATATCAATTGCCCGATGACGCGGGAGCAATATGCCGCCTTTCACCAAGGCTTGATGGATGGCGAGAAGACAGAGTTCAAACAATGGGAAGCCGACACCCCTTATTTCGATGGCTGCATGCCAGTCGAAGTCATGGCCTCGCGCGGGTTTGATACCTTGCGGTTTGGCCCGATGAAGCCGGTCGGCCTCGATAATCCGCGCGATGCAACGGAGGAATTTCCGCAAGGCCGCTGGCCCCATGCCGTCGTACAGCTTCGCCAAGACAATAAGCTGGGCACGCTTTGGAATATGGTCGGGTTTCAGACCAAGTTGAAATATGGCGCGCAGGTCGAATTGTTCCGCACGATACCCGGCCTTGAGAATGCCGAGTTTGCACGCCTTGGCGGATTGCACCGCAACACTTTCCTCAATTCGCCGCTGGTTCTGGACCGGCAATTGCGCCTGAAAGATGCGCCGCATATTCGTTTTGCAGGACAGATTACGGGCTGCGAAGGCTATGTTGAAAGCAGCGCTATTGGCATGATCGCTGGCATAATGGCAGCGGC
>JALZVZ010000029.1 GCA_023299945.1 Altererythrobacter sp.
CATTGATGCGGGGTTAGTGCCGGATCAGTCCACATCTTCATGTCATTATTATCGAGCTGATAGGGCACGATGCACATGGGCTTATCTGGCGTAGTTTCGCGGTCCCAAAAAGGAACATCGCCACTGTAATCATCCATGTGATAGGTGAAGCCTTCTTCGCTCAGCAATCGCCGTGTGTTGTCGGTGAGCAGATAGCGAGAGAGCCAACCATAGGGCCGCACGCCGCAGCTTGCCTCAATGCTGGTAACCGACTTGTGAATGAATTCACGCTCTTGATCCTCATCCATTTTGAACTGGTGGATCCAGCGATAGCCGTGGCTGACGGGCTCATGGCCCAGCTCAACAATGGCGGAGGCAATTTCAGGGTGGTTTTCGAGGCTTTGCGCAGCCACCGTCCAGCTCGCCATAATGTTATAGCGCTTGAGCAATTTGATGATGCGCGGCGCCCCCGCTTTGATTCCATAGAGGTAATTGCTTTCATTGGAATAATTGCGGATTTTCGACTTAACGAACACGCCCAATTCGTCGACCGGCTCCATCCCGCGATCCCCGCGAGCGATTGTCATTTCGCTGCCTTCTTCGACATTGACGACAACGCTCAGCGCCATCTTCGCGCCATTTGGCCAATCGATCCGTTCTTCCTGCATCATATTCCTCATTCACATTCGGTGTGCTTGGCCAGCCCGCGCCCTCCACCTTTCCACCCGGAATATTTTGGATAGTGTCCGTGCGAAAGGATAGAGGGCGCGGTCTGGCTACGGTATTTTCACAAGCTAATGCATCTCCTCACCGCCGGACACATTCAGCGCTTCACCAGTGACATAAAATGCATCGTCACTCGCCAACCAAATGCACGCCGCCGCCGTGTCAGAAGGCAGGCCGGGCCGCCCCATCGGGTTTTTCGCAGACATATTCGCAAGGTAATCCTCCACCTTGTCATAGCCGAGAAGCTTGCTGAAATATTCGTTTTGCTTCGCGCCGAGGCCTGTTGTCACATGATTGGGACAGATCGCATTGACCGTGATGCCGTGCCCACCCAACTCCACAGCGCTGGCCCGCGTCAGGCCGACCATACCGTGCTTGGAAGAGACATAGGCCGCCAAATGGGGAAAGCCAGTTTTGGCCGCTTGTGATGCGATGTTAATGATGCGCCCGCCTTTGCCTTCAGCGACCATCGCGCGCGCGGCGGCCTGCGTGCAGTAAAACGCGCCGGAAAGGTTTACGCTGAGCACCTGATCCCATTCGCCGGCCGTCTCGACTTCCAGCAATGGCTTCATCTTAAAGCCGATCCCGGCATTGTTGACGAAGACATCAACGCGGCCAAATTCCTTTGCTGCTTGCTCCACCAAAGCCGCGCATTGATCGGCCTTGGAAACATCACAAGCAATCGCAGCTACTTTGGCGCCCGATCCAATGGCGCGTGTCCGCAATTCATCAGCCACGCCTTCTGCTTCAGCATCGATCACAAGGTCAGAGACAACGCAATTTGCGCCTTCGTCAGCAAAGGCCTGCAAGATGCCTTGGCCAAGCCCTTTTTCCTTTCCCGAGCCGGTGACTACGATGGTTTTACCGCTATATTTGCCCATGGCTTACAAATCTTCTGTTAGGATAAATTGCGGTGCATCGGCATAATCTTGAAAGGGTGCCGCAGCCGCTTGGAAAGCTTCATCCGAAACATCGGCGACAAATGCGTCCAGATCGGTGATGTCGAGGATCTCGAAATAGGCAAAAGGCGGCGGCGTATCAGGATCTCCGAAAAGGCCAGTCGCCTTGTGCACGGTAAAGCTGCTTACCGAGGGCAAAGCGCTTGCGGTGGGCACATCTTTGGTTTTGGCCCATTCCTCATATTCGGCAACATCTGTGCCAGGTTTCAAATTGAACGGTACGATAATGCGCATGGCGTTTTTCCCTAGAGTTGAGGCGCGTGATAAGCGCCCAATATGTTGTCGATATGGCGAGCAAATTTGAACAATCCCGCTTCAAAACCTGATTGACCCACGATCTGGATACCCAGCGGCAAGCCATCATCTCTCCAGCCCATCGGCAGGCTAATAGCGGGCAATGCTGCAATATTGGCAAGGCAGGTTAAATCGGCCTGCGCCGCAGGTTCGCGCGCGCTATGCGCAAAGGGCGCATTGGGCACGGTGGGCATGATGAGGTAGTGATGCTGTGCAATAATGGCGCGCACTTCTTCGCGCGTTTGGGCAAGGATTGCTCGGTCTTCCGCCCAATCGTCCGCTGACCTTTTTGGGCCATAAGTCAGCAGCTTTGCCAGGGGCTCTGACATGGGCACTCCGGCCAAGTCCTTCGCCATGAATTTAGACACGCCGATAAACCCTGCAAAGCGGATACGCGAATTGGGATGGCTCAGTTGAACAGGTGTTGGAGTGACCTCCAGCTGAGACAATACCGCGGCAAAGGCCGAAGCAACCTCTGGCTCAATCGGCACCTCGTGGCCTGTCAAAGACGACGAGGCCAAAGGCGAGATGCCCTCTCCAAAATCGGAGATGACGCGAGATACCGCTTCTAAATCATCCAAAGAACGAGCCATGGGGCCAATCGCATCTAGGCTTGGATCAGCTGGCAAAAGCCCTTCTTGGCTGATCCGGTCTGTGGCCGGCTTAAAGCCATAAATTCCGCAATGGGCCGCTGGAATGCGAACCGATCCCATTGTGTCTGTGCCAAGGGCGACATCGCATAGACCTGCTGCCACTGCTGCGCCGCTGCCGCCCGATGATCCGCCGGGGGAGTAGCCTGCTTGATGCGGGTTCTGAGTAGCGCCGAAATGCGGATTATCCGTTTTTGCACCCAGCGCGCCTTCCTCCATATTCAGGATGCCCGTTATGATCGCGCCTGCTT
>JALZVZ010000030.1 GCA_023299945.1 Altererythrobacter sp.
AAACGGCGAGGTTCGCGCCAATGGGTCGATTGCTTATGTGGCCGCTGAACAAGCCACATTGACGATCGATAACGGGCTTTTCGACATTAGTGTCGATGTCGGCTCTGGCCATGCAAGCGGTGACGGTATTGTCCATGGCGAAACCGGCATTACGACCGGCCCCGCGCAAGACAATCAGCTTGACGAGCAAGGCATTTATTTTGTCGCCGTGCCAAAGAACAATGCGATCAATATGTTGGTCGGCGGAACTGTTGGATTCGAAGCGGCAACTTCCGCCATTGAAGTGGATGGAAAAATCATCCTTACAACTGGCGACGACGTTTCGGTGAACCGCCGAAGCGTTTTCGTGAATGGTTCTTTTGAAAATCAGTATTTTAATACAATCAGCCAAGAAGTCGGTGGGGTGGGCGCAGGTGACATCACGCTGGACAATATCACGCTTGATTCCAGCACTGAGGTGTTTGCCGAAGGCAATCTAACAGTAGCCAACCTTGCTGGCGGCAGCCCTTCAGATCCAGTGGATCTCGAACTTAGCGCGGGCAATACGCTGACGCTGGATGTCACCGATGGCAATTCTTTGCGCGTTGCGGGCGACCTCAATCTAAGGGCCGGCAGCAGCGCCAATCAGGGCGGCACGGTTGTAATCAATGTCTCTGGCGACAATGCTGCAGGCGGCGGCGGGGGCGGCCCAGTTGTGATTGATCCAAGCGGCCCTGCTGGCCTTAGCGTGGATGGCAATTTGATCATCGACACAGGCGCTCGCGGCCTCGATGATGCTGAAGGTGTCTTAAATAACGGAGGTCAGGGCATTGGTGGTGACGGCACCGCGGGCAATATAGCCGTTCAGATTACTGGCTTAGGAGCCGTTGAGGTTGGGGGCGATCTAATCCTTGACGCATCTGCGAATGGCGGGCGCGGAAGTGTTCGGCAAGGAGAGGCATTCGGGGGAGCTGCGTCTGTTTCAGTTACCGATGGAACGCTTGTTGTGGGCGGTGATTTTGTGCTTGATGCGAGCACCCGTCGAGCAGGAACATTGGTGAGCCAGTCTTTGATTATCGATGCACTTGGCGGCTCTTCTACAAGCGGCTCAGTGTCGCTTAGCTTGGATGGCGGTTCGGCCAATCTCCAGAACGTACAGCTTGATGCCAGCGCTCAATCCTCATTTGGCCTTGACCAAGGTGTTGCCCAGTCGAACGATGCCTTTGCTGGAACGGCCGAAATCACCGTTTCTAATGGCGCTCTTAACATCAATACGCTCGACATCGATGTGTCTGCTGACCCGTCAATAAGTTATGATGGCACTGGACAACCTTTGCGCGGGACTGCGGGACGAGGAAGAGCCTCGATCTCCGCTTTCGGCTCCGACACAGTTCTATTTGTTAACGGCGATGTCGATATCGACGCTTCAACCGGGTTTAGTATCGTAACGGCCCCGGTGGGTGACACAGTTAGCATCGCGGCCATTGATACAGGAACTGGTGGAGGGATTTTCTTTGGCGATGATCTCACAATTCGGGCGAATTCCAATGGTGGCGGGCGCGGTGTGCCCACGCAGGCAGGGACCGTTCGCATAGAGGCCAATAACGGGAATTTTTCCGCGGACGGCATCGACATATTCAGCAATGCTAGTGGTTCCAGCGGCACGGATTTCCGAGGCGGCGACATTTCGATCATCGCCAGCAACAATGGTTCTATAAGTTCCACGGGTCGCAGCGAGATATTGGCAAGTGCTACTGGACTTCCCGATTCCGAAGTTACCTCGGCAAGCATCGGTCAGGGCGGCAATATCACCGTTCTCGCAGACGATGCGAGCATCAGTTTTGCAAACGACCTTTTCATGAATGCCAGCGGATTTGCAGGCGGCGGTGTCAATGCAAATGGTGTTGCGGGGCAGGGCCTGGGCGGCACGGTCAGTGTCACCGTCCAAGGAACATCGGGCAATCTGAGTTTTGCAGATGTATCTGCCAGCACCAATGGGGCAATTGGCGAGGGTGATGAAGAACTTGGACCGCCGCCAACCCCTGGTACCGGCAGCACGGGCAGAGGCGGACTTACGCAGTTCTCCATTCTTGGAGGCACTTTCACCGCGCAAGACCTTGACCTCTCATCAAGCGGACTTGGAGGCGCTGGGGGAGCCTTCGTTGATACCGCAAGCGGGTTGGTAATGGCCGGAGACGGGGGCCAGGGAATTGGCGGTGATGTGATTTTCACCTTGGATGGAGGTGATGCGATCGTTCGACAGCTCGATGTGACTGCCACTGGATTGGCCGGCATTGGCGGAGATGGGGGCGATGAAGGGTTCTTCGGTGGCCCGGCGGCTATCAACGCTGGCGATGGAGGAAGCTCGGTTGGCGGGAATGCAACGTTCAACGCCTTCAATGGCACTCTGACTGTCACGGAAACACTTTCGGTGCAGGCCACAGGGAATGAACGGCTTTCGAGCGGGTTTGTGCCTGGCGGCAGAGGTGGCAGCGGGTTTGGGGTTGCTGCAGGCGTCGGCGGAGCGTCAGAAGGCGGCACTGCGACTTTCAATCTGAACGGCACCGCTGTCATTGATGCAGCGCAACTTGTTGTTTCGACGCAGGCATTTGGCGGCAACGGCGGCGCTTCTGAAGCGTCGTTCAGCGGAGATCCCGATCAAGGTGGCGGCGCAGGCGGTAATGCGGCAGGCGGTGATGCGGTTTTCAATGATATTGCCGGCAATCTTAGCTTTGGCACATTGACGGTGAATTCCTCTGGCGAAGGCGGCCAAGGCGGCAGCAGCTTTGGATTCGGATCGGGCGATGCTGATGGCGCAGGCGGCGATGGAGGCGATGGAACCGGCGGCACAGCGCTCATATCGCTCAATCAAAATGACAATAGTCCGAAGAACTATTCGGCTCTTTCTCAAGGCATTGGCGGCGATGGCGGCAGCGGTAATGGCGGCGGTAATGGCGGCACCGGTATCGGCGGAAGCGCAGAGGTCGCGGTCAATGACGTCAGCGTTCTGTTCAATCAGGCTGTTCTCGATACCACCGCAACAGGCGGGACGGCCGGCTTTAACGATACAGGAAATGTTGTAAACGGGGCCGATGGCGGCGATGCGCAGGGCGGCCTCTCTAGCCTTTCTGTTTCTGGCCCTAACGGGAATTTCACTGCCAATGCGTTGGTCGATATCAGCGCTGGGGCGACCGGCGGCGTCGGAGAATTTGGAAACTCAAGCTTTGATCCGGTGACTGCAGCTGGACAGGGCGGGGCCGGAGGCAATGCGGCTGGCGGCACGGCCCAGATCCTTATCTCAGATGGAGCCAGTGTCTTCATTGATGCCGATAGTGCTGTTCTCAATGCTGACACCGTTGGCGGGCAAGGCGGCGATGGCGGTGGGCATTTCTCAGGCGGTAACGGAGGTGATGGTGGCACTGGCGGTTCTGCAACCGGAGGCACCGTAGGGATTGTCGCGACCAACGGCGCGGATGTGTCTGTATCCAGCCTCTCGGTTCCATTCGCTTTGTCTAGCACTGGTCGAGGCGGTGATGGCGGCCGTGGCGGCGATGCTATTAGTGGTACACTAGGATTTGGCGGAGATGGCGGTAACGGCACCGGCGGTTCACCTACGCTCAGCGCAACAGGCGCAACCATTGCAATCGCTGATGTTGAATTGTTTGCCCAAGGCTTTGGCGGTGATGCCGGTGATGGCGGCGATGATGGCAGTGGTTCAGAGGCGCCAGGCAATAATGGCATTGGGATTGGCGGGGCGCCGCTGATCGAAGTCATTGAAGGCAGTCCCGGCATTATCACTCTGGGCGATGTTACCATTACCGCAACCGGATCTGGCGGAACGGCTGGCAATGGCATTGCAATTGGTGATGGCGGACAAGTCACGATCCGGGATATGTCGCCTGATCCTGCAGGTCTTATCACGTTTGGCGATCTGACGGTTACGGCCACGGGCGATCCGACCAGTACCACTGGCAATTTGACATTTGAAAGCGCCAGCGGCCCGATCACGGTCAACGGCAATTTGAACGCCGATCTTGCGGGCGATATCG
>JALZVZ010000031.1 GCA_023299945.1 Altererythrobacter sp.
GGGACGCTGGCTATGATGTGCGGTTTTCTGAGCACTCGCGCACCTTATCCAGCGGCTACCGCTCGCTTGCTAGTTCGGATTTTCATGACGCTTTGATGGATGCGCTGCCGGCAGATGCTGTGCATTTGAATACCACCGCCGCCAGCCTTGATGCCGCTGGCATTACGCTGGATGATGGCACACGGATTGCGGCGCACAATGTGATTGATTGCCGTCCGTTTGAACCCAGCAAGCATCTAGAAGGCGGCTGGCAAGTGTTTCTTGGGCGGCATATGCGCCTCGATACGCCGCACGGGCTGGAACGCCCGACCATCATGGATGCCGATGTTGATCAGCTTGCGCCGCACGGCAATGGCGGCGCTTTCCGGTTCATATACACTTTGCCATTGGCTGCTGACGAAGTTTTCGTCGAAGACACCTATTACGCCGATGAGCCAAAACTAGACCGTGATGTTCTGGCCAGCCGGATTGGTGCCTATTGCGGCGCAAAGGGCTGGCAGGGCGCAACCATGGCTGAGGAAACAGGCATATTGCCTGTGATTACCGGCGGTGACTTCGCCGCTTACCAAGCCTCTGTCGCTATCCCCGGCGTTGCAATCGCAGGCGCACGCGGCGGCTTCAGCCATCCGCTCACCAGCTACACTGTGCCGATTGCGGTGGAGAATGCGCTGGCCATTGCGAATGCCGTGAGCGCAGGCTCCGCCGATCTTACCCATTTTGCAGAGGTGCGCGCAAACGCGCATTGGCGCGCAACCGGCTTTTACCGCATGCTTGGACGGATGCTGTTTGGTGCCGCGAAACCGCATGAGCGCGACCGCATCTTTGCGCAATTTTACCGCCGCCCGCAGCCGCTGGTGGAGCGTTTTTATCGCGGCCATTCCACTTGGGTTGACCGCATCAGCATCTTAACAGGCCGCCCGCCCGTAACTATCGCAAGCGCTATCAAAGCGCTGACCACTCGCGGAAAACCTCTCATCACGGAGAATACGGCATGAACGCCGATACAACCACAAATGACACCGCCTCTCAGGTAGATCTCGAAAGCCTGATCAGGGAACCAATTGCCAAAGGCGTCGATCCCATTTTGGCCGCGCGTTATGCCGGCCGCACCGCCTGCGTCGTGGGCTCTGGATTTGGCGGAATGGCATTGGCGATGCGGCTGCAATCCGCCGGTATTCAAACCACCGTGATCGAGGGCCGCGACAAGCCGGGTGGCCGCGCGTATTTCTGGGAGAAGGAGGGCTTTACCTTCGATGGCGGGCCAACCGTTGTGACCGATCCAGATTGCCTGCGCGAGCTGTGGAACCTCACCGGCCATGACATGGAAAAAGACGTGGAGCTCATGCCGGTCATGCCGTTCTACCGTTTGAATTGGCCTGATGGCACCAACTTCAATTACTCCAATGATCAGGCCGATCTGGATGATGAAATTGCCAAGTTAGAGCCCGGCGATGTCGCCGGTTATCACGACTTCCTCGACTATTCCGCAGGGGTTTATGAAGAGGGCTATGTGAAGCTGGGGCATAAGCCCTTCCTCGATTTCAAAAGCATGCTGAAAGCAGCACCTGCCCTTGCGAAAAAACAAGCATGGCGCAGCGTCTATTCGATCATTTCATCCTACATTAAAAACCCGAAATTGCGTGAGGCGTTCAGCTTCCACACGCTGCTAGTGGGCGGCAATCCTTTCAAAACATCGTCGATTTACACCCTCATCCATAAGTTAGAAAAAGATGGCGGTGTGTGGTGGACACGGGGCGGTACCAACCGCTTAATCGCGGGCATGATCCGCCATTTTGAACGGCTTGGCGGCACAATGCGCGTCGGTGATCCGGTGGTGCAAGTGCACACGGTTGGCACGCGCGCCACAGAAGTTGAGACCAAAAGCGGGTTCAAACAACGCTTTGATGCAGTCGCATCGAACGCCGATATTATGCATTCCTACCGCGATCTTTTGTCCGAAACCAAGCGCGGCAAAGACCAAGCCAAAGCGATCAAAAAGAAGAAATTCAGCCCCTCGCTTTTCGTCGTGCATTTCGGCCTCGATGGCACTTGGCCCGGTATTGCGCATCATATGATCCTGTTCGGCCCGCGGTACAAAGGCCTGCTGGATGACATTTATGATCACGGCGTCTTGCCGCAGGATTTCTCCATCTATCTGCACCATCCCACTGTTACCGATCCGAGCATGGCACCCAAGGGCCAAAGCACGTTTTACGCGCTGGTTCCGGTTGCCCATATGGGCAAGCTTGCGGTGGATTGGGATGAGGTAAAACCCATCCTAGAAAAGCGCATTCTGGATGAAATTGGACGCCGCTTGATCCCCGATATTCACGACCGGATCGTCACCAAATTCAGCTATGCGCCTAAGGATTTTGGCACGGATTTGAACGCCCATCTGGGCAGCGCTTTCAGCCTAGAGCCGCTCCTCACCCAAAGCGCCTACTTCCGCGCCCACAACCGAGACGACGTGATCAGCAATTACTATCTGGTTGGCGCTGGTACGCATCCGGGTGCTGGCATCCCCGGCGTCGTCGGCAGCGCAAAAGCAACAGCGGGCTTGATGCTGGAGGATTTGGTCGTCAGTAAGGAGGGATGATTACTGCACTCTCCCTATTTGTTTTTCTACTCAGCGGCACTTCCATGCTCGTGGAAGAAGGTCATGAACACAATTGGAAGCTAATTACCGGATTAACTGGCGGAGAACTCTGGGTTGACCAAAATTGGTCCAACTCTTTTGAGCAAGATGGAGAAGTTTACCCCCTTCGCTTGTTCAGAATGAAAAATGCCATTGGCGCTTATGTAGCGCAAGCAGACCTAAAATTCGCTTTTGATTGTCCTAACCGTCAGTTAGGCGTGCGAACTGCTTCAGCGATTATCCCGGGAACCAGCAAACCTCACATCGAGGAACTGGATCCGGTCATTTTTGATTTCATCGAAGGCGAACCTTCTGATGAGGACGAGCAAATACTCAAAATTGTTTGCGGCGAAGCACCGGCATCATGAAACGCATCGCAGTATATTGCGGCTCGGCCACTCCCGAAGACGCGCGCTATATGGAGCTTGCGCGCGAAGTTGGCGCTGCGCTGGCAACACGCGGCATCGGCCTTGTTTATGGCGGCGGGCGGCTTGGGCTGATGGGCGCAGTCGCATCGGGCGCATTGGAGCAAGGCGGCGAGGTGATCGGCGTAATTCCTGAGGCGCTTGCAAATTCAGAAGTCGCCAACCGCGATTGCACCGAATTGCACACCGTCACCGGCATGCATCAACGCAAGCAGATGTTCACTGATCTCTCCGATGGCTTCAT
>JALZVZ010000032.1 GCA_023299945.1 Altererythrobacter sp.
GGTGGATCTCGCATGCGGCCTGTTCAGGTGTAACAACAGGTTTGGACACGCCGCGTTTGCGCACGGTGGTGGCGTAAATATGCGCGCAATCTGCCACTGCTTCTGCCGTCGTGGCGTAGATCTTCGCATTGTCGAGCACGTCATCGGCACCCGCCGCGCTTGGCCCGGCATCAGGATTGGGCCAGCCATCGCGCGGGGCGACAATCCGCATTTCCGTTAAACCAAAGTTTAGCATTGCGCGCGCGGCCTTGCCTATATTCTCGCCCAATTGCGGACGTACCAGCACAATAATGGGAGCGTTATCAGTCACTGTTTTTCGCAGCCGCTTCCTGCACAGTGCTCGCGAATTCTTCAAAATCGCGCGCTTCGCTGAAATCGCGGTAAACGCTGGCAAAGCGAATATAGGCAACGGTGTCGAGCTGTTTCAGCCCGTCCATCACCATTTCACCTAGGCGTGCGGATGGAATTTCGTTCTCGCCTGCGGTCTCGACCTGCCGCTGTATGCCAGACACAAGTTGGGCGATACGCTCTTGCTCAACCCCACGTTTGCGGCATGCTAGTGCTACAGATTTTTCCAACTTTGCTCGGTCAAAAGCCTCGCGACGAGCCCCTTCGCCATCTTCGTCGGATTTAAGAATGGTTATTTCACGCAATTGCACCCGTTCAAATGTGGTGAAGCGCGCGCCGCAGCCGCCGCATTGCCGCCGCCTCCTGATCGAGGTGTTGTCCTCGGTCGGTCGGCTGTCTTTCACCTGCGTATCGTCATGGGCGCAAAAAGGGCAGCGCATCTAATTAAGCGTCTGGATAGACGGGGAAGGCAGCGCAAAGTTCGCTAACGCGGGTACGGACGCTTTCTTCCACTTGCGCATCGCCCTCGGGGCCGTTTTTAGAAAGGCCATCAATTACCTCGGCAATCAATGCACCAATCAGGCGGAATTCTGCCGGACCAAAGCCGCGTGTTGTGCCCGCAGGTGTACCAAGGCGAATGCCGCTTGTGACAAATGGGCTGCGCGTATCAAAAGGAATGCCGTTTTTGTTGCAGGTGAGGAAGGCTCGGTCGAGGCCTTTCTCAGCCGCTTTGCCGGTCACATCCTTGGATGTGAGATCGACCAGCATGGAGTGATTGTCTGTTCCGCCAGAAACAATCCGCAGGCCGTTTTCTTCCAATGAAGCAGCTAGCGCGCGAGCATTCTCAACAACGCTGGCAGCATAAGATTTGAAATCTGCTCGCAAAGCCTCGCGGAATGCCACTGCCTTGGCAGCGACAACATGCATTAAGGGGCCGCCTTGCAAGCCGGGAAATACGGCCATATTAAGCGGTTTTGTCAGCGCCTCATCATTCCATAAAATAATGCCAGAGCGGGGCCCGCGCAAGGATTTGTGCGTGGTGGAGGTCACGATGTCGCAATGCGGGAAGGGCGAGGGATGCGCGCCGCCAGCGACCAAGCCAGAAATATGGCTCATATCACAAAGCAAATACGCGCCTACTTCGTCTGCAATCTTGCGGAAAGCGGCAAAGTCCCAAAGCCTTGAATAGGCCGTGCCGCCGCAAATAATCAGCTTGGGCTTATGCTCGCGCGCAGTGGCGGCAACCGCATCCATATCTATCAATTCTTCACCCTGCGTCACGCCGTAGCTGACCGGATCAAACCATTTACCGCTCATATTGACGGGGGAACCATGCGTCAGATGTCCGCCTGAATTAAGGTCGAGGCCCATAAATGTATCGCCCGGCTCAAGCAGAGCAAGGAACACCGCTTGGTTCATCTGACTGCCGGAATTGGGCTGAACATTGGCAAAGTTGCAGCCGAACAATTCCTTAGCGCGGTCAATCGCCAGCGTCTCGATTACATCAGCATAATCGCAGCCGCCGTAATAGCGTTTGCCCGGATAGCCTTCTGCATATTTATTGGTGAACACGCTGCCTGTTGCTTCCAGCACGGCTTTAGAAGCAATGTTCTCGCTCGCGATCAGCTCGATCTTATCCTGCTGTCTGGCAAGCTCTTTGCCAACCGCTGCTGCAATTTCAGGATCAGCAGCGGCGAGGTCATCGCCCCAGAAGCGCTGCATAATGTTGGTGGCGGTGTCGGGCTGTGTGCTCATTGGGGAGATACTCGGCTTGAGAGGGCTTAAAGGGCGGGGTTTGAAAGCTTGTCGACGCGGCGCTGGTGGCGGCCACCGGCAAACTCCGTTTCGAGAAAGGCTTTAACGCATGCCTTGGCCATATCCAAGCCAATCAAACGTGCACCTATTGCAATAGCATTTGCGTCATTGTGTTCACGGGCCAGCGCGGCGGAGAGAGGTTCCGATACCAAAGCGCAGCGAACGGCAGGATTGCGGTTGACGCTGATCGAGATACCAATGCCGCTGCCACAAATGGCAATACCGCGATCCACCGTGCCATCCGCCACAACGCTGGCCAAGCTGTAGCCATAATCGGGATAGTCTACGCTGTCGGGCGCGTTGGGGCCAAGGTCGGCGACCTCGTGTCCTTCTTCCATCAGCCATTCGGCAAGTTGGGCTTTGAGCTCAAGGGCGGCGTGGTCAGATGCGATGGCTATTTTCATACCGCCCCCATAAGGAAAAGGCCCGCTGATTGCCAGCGAGCCTCTTCAACAAATCACCATGTAATTGGAGAGCGTTACTGATCCAAGAAACTCCGCATTTTGCGTGAGCGGCTTGGGTGCTTCAGCTTGCGCAGCGCCTTTGCCTCAATCTGACGGATACGCTCGCGCGTCACGCTGAACTGTTGACCCACTTCTTCCAAAGTGTGGTCGGTGTTCATGCCGATGCCAAAACGCATACGCAGCACGCGTTCTTCGCGAGGGGTGAGTGATGCCAAAACGCGGGTGACGGTTTCCTTCAGGTTGGCCTGGATCGCGGCATCCACGGGGATGATCGCGTTCTTATCCTCAATGAAGTCGCCCAGATGCGAATCTTCCTCGTCACCAATTGGTGTTTCAAGGCTGATTGGTTCCTTCGCGATTTTCATCACCTTGCGAACCTTCTCCAATGGCATGGAGAGGCGCTGCGCCATTTCCTCAGGGGTCGGCTCGCGGCCTTCCTCGTGCAGGAATTGACGCGATGTGCGCACCAGTTTGTTGATCGTCTCGATCATATGGACAGGAATACGGATCGTGCGGGCCTGATCCGCGATAGAACGCGTGATCGCCTGCCTGATCCACCAAGTCGCATAAGTGCTAAATTTATAGCCGCGGCGATATTCAAACTTATCAACCGCCTTCATTAAGCCGATGTTACCTTCTTGAATAAGGTCAAGGAATTGCAGGCCGCGATTGGTGTATTTCTTAGCAATAGAGATCACGAGGCGAAGGTTGGCTTCCACCATTTCCTTCTTCGCGATACGCGCCTCGCGTTCACCCTTTTGAACCATGTTCACGATGCGGCGAAATTCTGGCAGCGACATTCCTGTGTTGCTGGCAATGTCGGCGATTTCGGTGCGAATACGGTCAACCGCTTCGCCTTCGTTTTCAGCGAAGGCGGCCCATTTCTTATCCTTCTTGGACTTTTCGACCATCCAAGTGTCGTCAAGCTCATTGCCGACATAGGCTTGCAAGAAATCGATCCGCTTAACCTTGTGGCGCTCTGCCAGGCGCAACATTTGACCGCCCAGAGCAGTCAGACGGCGGTTAAAGGCGTAAAGGTTATCGACGAGAAATTCGATCTTGGTTGCATGGAACTGCATGCTTTCGACTTCTGCCGTCAGCTCTTCGCCCAATGCTTCGTATTTCTTTTCTTTCGCTTTAGTCAGGGTGCCGCCCTGAGCCATGATGTCGACACGCTCCATTTGAAGCTTTTCAAATTTCTTAAATAGCGACGTAATGCGGGCAAAGCGTTCGATGGCATCGGGCTTAAGCGCCGCTTCCATCTGGGCGAGGGACATGGTGTTGTCCTCTTCTTCCTCTTCCTCTCGTTTGGAAGAACCCTCTTCGCCGTCTTCATCGTC
>JALZVZ010000033.1 GCA_023299945.1 Altererythrobacter sp.
ATCTGCGCTCGCCCTTTCTGCTGTATTCATTGCAGCTCCATCCTACGCTCAATCAGAAGCTGCTAAAGATGCAATGGAGGCGGCAGCAGAAGCGGCCAGTGATGCTGCTGAAGGACGCCCACCAGCAGTTCAAGCGCCAAGGATTCCTAACACCCCACGCGTCCGCCCACCTCGGCTTAAAACCTATCGTTTTATCAATCCTGCAGATTATCCTGTTGACGCTTGGCAAGATAATGAAACCGGGGTGGTGGGCTATAAGGTCGACGTGTCCGCAGAAGGCGGGCCGAGCAATTGCGAAGTTACCGAAGGGTCTGAGCTTAAGCGGCTTGCTCCCTATACATGCACTCTTGTGGTGGAGCGTGCTGAATTTCGGCCTGCGAGGGATGAAAATAACGAAGAAGTTGCTGGCGCTTTTGAAGGGTCGCACAATTGGCGCAAACGCGAGCCTGAACTGCCGCAAATGTCGCTGATTTTCCAATACACCCACAATGAAATAGGTGTTTCGAGCGATTGCAAATTCCTGAAAATGGAAAACCTTCCAGAAAAAATGCGCAAGGATATTGAAAGGGAGAAGGAACGCGGAAAACTGTGCAAAGGCGCCTTTGGAAGTGGCGGCGGCGTTCCTTATCGCGATGAAAATGGCGTCCCGATTGCCAAGCGTGTCACAGTCACGATGGATGTGGTTTTGGAAGAGCCGGTGGAAGAGGGTCCCCAATAGTCATCCTAATAGTTAAGACCCTGCGCTAGACGCGAGGGTTAACCCTGCTTATACGGCGGATGTGATGACGCGCCAATTGCTTGCCTTGCTTGCCCTTTTAACCGGCCTTGCTGCTGTTGGCGCACCCGCGCATGCAGCAGACGCAGAGGCGGTTGCTTGCGAAATTGGTGTCAGCATTGACGGCGCGCATGATGCGCCAGTGGCAATTGCATCTGTGCAAATGCCCGCCTCCCATTCAGCGCAGCGCGGCAAAGCGACCCCGGTGCAAGCGTTTGCAGACTTGCCTTTGGTAAGCACTGCGACTGTTTTAATCCGGATCGACCGCGCTCAGGAATAGGTTGAGCGAGCAGGGTGGCGTTTGCCCGCTTGCTCCAACCATGTGATCGCGAGCGCTCTTATCACAGAGCCAGCGCTGCAAATTTCGATACAATTCCACATATTCAGTCCACGCGTAAGGACCCTCAAGCATGTTTCAGAAACTCGCCAAAACCGTATTTGGCTCCTCCAATGATCGCTATGTCAAATCGATCGGCAAAACCGTCAATCAGGTGGCCGCGTTAGAAGATCAAATCACGGCAATGTCCGATGATGAACTGAAGGCGCAAACAGACAAGTTCCGCAGTTTGCTCGACGATGGCAAGACGCTGGACGATATCATGCCAGAGGCGTTTGCGACCATTCGTGAAGCATCCAAGCGCGTGCTCGGCATGCGGCATTTCGATGTGCAGATGATTGGCGGCGTAGTGCTCCACCGCGGTGAAATCGCAGAAATGCGCACGGGTGAGGGTAAAACGCTGGTGGCGACGCTTGCGACTTATCTCAACGCCATTGAGGGCAAAGGCGTCCATGTTGTGACGGTCAATGATTACCTCGCAAGCCGCGATGCGGGATGGATGGGTCAGCTGTATAATTGGATGGGGCTCAGCGTTGGCGTGATCGTCCCCAATATCGATGAATATGCGCGTCGTGATGCTTATAATTCAGACATCACTTACGGCACTAACAATGAATTCGGATTTGATTATCTTCGTGATAATATGAAGCATGAGCGCGCCCAAATGGTGCAGCGCCCGTTTAACTTTGCGATCGTCGATGAGGTGGATTCTATCCTGATTGACGAAGCGCGCACGCCGTTGATTATCTCAGGTCCCACAGAAGATAAGTCAGAGCTATACGTCTCTGTCGATCTGGTCGTGAAAGAAATCCCTGAAGATTGGTATGAAAAGGATGAGAAAACCAAGAACATCCAACTCACAGAAGACGGCACAGAGGCTGTAGAGCAGCTGTTAATTGAGCGGGGCTTGCTGGAAACAGAAAACCTTTACGACGTGGAGAACACGCAAGTTGTCCACCACCTCGATCAGGCGCTCAAAGCGGTACACATGTTTAAGCGCGATACCGACTATATCGTGAAGGACGATAAGGTCGTTATCATTGATGAATTTACCGGCCGGATGATGGACGGACGGCGCTGGTCCAACGGTCTGCATCAGGCGGTTGAGGCGAAAGAAGGCGTGACGATTGAGCCTGAAAACCAGACCATGGCCTCGATCACTTTCCAGAACTATTTCCGTATGTATCCCAAGCTATCCGGCATGACCGGCACGGCGGCAACCGAGGCCGCAGAATTTTGGGACATCTACAAAATGAATACGGTCGAAATTCCGACCAATGTAGAAGTTCAGCGCATCGATGATGACGATGAGTTCTACAAAAATACCCTCGATAAATTTGCCGCGATTGCCAAAGCGATTGCTGAAAAGACACAAATCGGTCAGCCGGTTCTGGTCGGCACAGTCTCCATTGAAAAATCAGAATTGCTGTCAAAATTCCTCGATGACGAGGGAGTGACGCATGAGGTTTTGAACGCGCGCCAGCATGAGCGTGAAGCGCATATCGTTGCACAAGCAGGCCGCATTGGCGCGGTAACGATTGCCACCAATATGGCGGGCCGTGGCACCGACATCCAGCTCGGCGGCAACCTTGATTTTCGTATCGCCGCAGAGCTCGGGGAGATGGAAGACGGCGCTGAGAAAGAGGCGGCCTTGGCTGAGCTCACTGCCGAGGTAGAGGCAGAAAAAGCCAGGGTGCTTGAGGCCGGCGGCCTGTTCGTTTTGGGCACTGAACGCCATGAAAGCCGCCGGATTGATAACCAATTGCGTGGCCGTTCGGGCCGTCAGGGTGACCCCGGTCTTTCTCGCTTCTATCTCTGCTTAGAAGATGATCTTCTGCGCATCTTTGGCCCAGACACTTTGTTTGCCAAAATGATGAATTCCAATTTGGAAGACGGAGAGGCAATCGGCTCCAAATGGCTGTCGAAGGCCATCGAAACAGCGCAGAAAAAGGTCGAGGCGCGCAATTACGAAACGCGCAAACAAGTCGTCCAATATGATGATGTGATGAATGACCAGCGTAAGGTTATTTACGAGCAGCGCGCTGAAATCATGGATTCCGAAACAGTCGATGAAGTCGTGATCGATATGCGTCATGACACGATCAATGCTCTGGTCGCGGACGCCTGCCCCGCCGGTTCTTACCCTGAGCAATGGGATATCACTGGCCTGAAAGAGCGTGTGGAAGATGTGCTTGGCCTCGCGCCGCCACTTGATGAGTGGATGGAAGAAGATCAACTTGAGCCAGAAATTATCGAAGAACGCATTCGGGCTGCCGCTGATGGGGTGATGGAAGTCAAGATTGGCAATGCCGATAGCGGTGTCTGGCGTCAGATTGAAAAGAGCATTCTTTTGGAGCGCCTCGATTTTCACTGGAAAGAACACCTCGCAACATTGGATGCTTTGCGCCAAGTCGTGTTCCTGCGCGCCTATGCGCAAAAGCAGCCAATCAATGAATATAAGCAAGAAGCATTTGGGCTATTTGAAAAAATGCTCGACACTTTGCGCGAGGATGTGACGAAAATTCTGGTCAAGGCCGAATTGCAAATGGCACCGCCTGAGGCTGGTGATTTGCCTGATCTGCCAGACTTTCTTACCGGGCACATTGACCCGCTGACAGGTTTAGACAATTCCAACGATGGCGATGGTTCGTCTCAAGACCCAGCATTGTTTGGGTCGCTTGCTGGCAGCCCGCGTGCAGCGGCGAGTCCGGGCGGCGCATTGAGCGAAGACCCGTATGCTGGGCAAGAAATCAGTCGCAATTCGCCATGTCCGTGCGGCTCAGGCAATAAATACAAGCATTGTCACGGATCTGCAGGCGGCAAAATTTCGGCATCATAGGCCCATGTAAATGAGCGCTGGCATCCCCTTAGGCCTGATCGCGGCGTTCTTTGTAACCGCGCTGCTTTACGCATCAGCGGGGTTCGGCGGCGGTTCTACCTATGCGGCGTTACTCGCGCTGTCGGGGCTTGATTTCCGCCTGCTGCCCGTGCTGGCTCTGGCTTGCAATATCGTGGTGGTGGCGGGCGCAACCCTGCGCTTTGCCCGCGCCAAAATTACGCCTTGGAAAGGGGCCTTGCTGCTTACTGTAATTGCTGCGCCAGCGGCATTTCTTGGCGGGTTAACTCCTATCGCACAGGACAGCTTTATGTGGCTGCTTGGGGCAAGCCTGCTGCTGACGGGGGCAACCATGTTGCTTCCGATACGGGAAAGTGAAGAAGGCAAAGAGGGCAGGCAAAGCCGTTTTGCGAAACTCATGCCAGTGGCAGCATTGCCGCTTGGCTATTTGGCAGGACTGGTTGGTATCGGCGGAGGCATATTCCTTGCTCCCTTGCTCCATCTCATACGCTGGAACAATGCGCGTGCGATAGCCGCGACGGCCAGCCTATTTATTCTAATCAACTCCGCATTCGGGCTTGCCGGACAATTGCTGAAAAGTGGGCCAGCGGTGCTGACCGGTGCGGTCTATGGCGGAGTGGCGCTATTGGTGGCGGTCGCCATTGGCGGGCAGATCGGTAGTTTGCTCGCTGTCAAATTCCTGCCGCAGCGATTGATCCGTTGGCTAACAGCAGCCTTAGTGATTTGGGTCGGCGCGCGCCTATTGCTTGGCATTTAGCCAAGAGCTTTTGCGATCAATTGTGTTGGAGCGGGTAAAATGGCTCCCCGAGTTGGATTCGAACCAACGACCAAGTGATTAACAGTCACCTACTCTACCGCTGAGCTATCGGGGAGCAGCAACGGGTTTTTCTGCCCGAAGCGAGAGGCGCGTATATGGCGCACTCTTTTAGAATGCAACCCACTTCCTCTACGTTAAACTGCGAATTGTTCCGCCGCGATCCGATCATCGAGGGAATGGCCAGGATCAAACAGCAAAGTCAGGCTGCATTTGCGCGCGATTGAGACGGAAACCTCAGCGATATCGCGCAATTCTTTTTGATCCGCCACAGCCAAAACAGGGCGTTTGCGCGGTTCGTTGATCTTAAAACGAATCTTGCTGCGATCGGGTAAAATTGCCCCGCGCCAATTGCGCGGACGAAACGCGGAAATCGGGGTTAAGGCCAGCAGCCTCGATTCGAGCGGCAGTATTGGGCCATTGGCTGATAAATTATAGGCTGTTGAGCCAGCAGGTGTAGAAAGCAGAACGCCGTCACACACAAGTTCCTCAAGCCGAACATTACCATCCACCGAAACCTCAATCTTCGCTGTCTGGCGTGTCTCGCGAAGCAGCGAGACCTCGTTAATGGCATACCAATCGCATGATGCACCGCCTTGTGTGGTCGCTTGCATCCTCAAGGGGGGAATGGAAAATCCGCGCGCGGCATTCAATCTATCAATAAAATTCGCTTCATCGTTGCGCCTGTTCATCAAGAAGCCGACGGTGCCCAGGTTCATCCCATAGGCGGGGATCACGCGGCCCTCATCCAGCATGGAATGCAGCACCGCGAGCATATAGCCATCACCGCCTAGGACCACGACCGCATCTGCATCGGCAAAAGGTACCCAATTGTGTTTTGCCAAAAGGGCTTGATAGGCTTCTTGTGCATGCTCTGAATCAGAAGCGAGCAAGGCAATGTTTTTGTACTTTTGAGAATCGGCCACTTGGGTCCCCCGGATAAAACTGCAAGCTACGACCTATTTTTCACATCTTGTATGAGGGGCTGTGCCATTTTTCAACGCATTGTAATTGGTGGCTGCTTACGAAATTCGCTAGGGGTAGGGGCAACCATGGTCAAACCGCCATCATATCGCCCCACTATGCGCAGCAATGCTCTGCCGCCTGCGCTCGAATCGTCGCTGCAAGGTGATTTGCTCAGCGCATTGGGCCGCAATGAAATTGAGGTGTTGTTTCAGCCGCAATTTGCCTGCGCCGATGGTAAGATGGTTGGGGCGGAGGCTTTGTCACGTTGGCAGCATCCCAGTTTAGGTGAGATTGGCGCGCGCGATTTATTCTCCATTGCTGAAAAAGCAGGGCTGGTAGCGCCTGTATCGCGGCATGTTGTGGCGCAGGCATTAGAGACTGCGCGGGGCTGGCCTGATAACCTCACTCTGTCGCTTAATATTACGCCGGAAGAAATTGCCGAGCCCAGTTTTGCGCGCGATTTCGCCTCGCTGGTTGGGCGTTCTGGCATTGCGCCATCGCGCCTGACGTTGGAGATCACTGAGGATGTGCTGCTCAATGATCTTGATCTTGCGGCTGAGGCGCTTGCTGCGCTTAA
>JALZVZ010000034.1 GCA_023299945.1 Altererythrobacter sp.
CACGGAAGGCAAATCGGGTCAGGTTTTGGGCTTACATATGATTGGGCCAGAAAGCGCAGAGATCATCCAAGCCGCTGCGGTGGCTATCAAGGCCGGGCTGACCAAGGCAGACTTTGATGCGACCACCGCGATCCATCCGACAATGGCCGAGGAACTTGTGCTGTTGAAATAGTTGCGCCCATTTGCTCGCCGCGATAGCCCCTTGAGCAAAGGGGAGAGCATAATGGCGAACACGGTTTTGGTTACGGGCGGCACGGGCTATATTGGTGGCGAGGTCATCGACCTGCTGCTGGCCGACGGTAAAACCGTCCATACTACGGTCAGGAATGCCGCCAAGTCAGAGCCGCGTTTGCGTGCGCGATGGGCTGATGGGGGAGAGCGGCTAAAAATATTCCAAGCGGATCTTGAGAATGACGCTGGCTGGGCTGAGGCCTGCGCTGGATGTGACGCGGTCGCGCATATTGCATCCCCGTTTCCGCTCGCGGTTCCTAAGCATGAAGATGAACTGATTGTACCTGCGCGTGAAGGTGCTTTGCGGGCGGTGAAATTCGCTCATGAGGCCGGGATAAAGCGCATGGTTCTGACCAGTTCAGCCGCCGCAATTGCCTATGGCCAACCCGTAGAAAAAACGCATTTCACCAAGGATGATTGGACCCCGCTGAATGGAGCGCCGGTTGCGCCTTATGCCAAATCGAAAACCATCGCAGAGGCAGAAGCGCGCAAATGGGTCGCAGCCAACGCGCCGGAAATGGTATTTTGTTCCATCAATCCTGTCGCTGTGTTCGGCCCGATTGCGAATAATGATCTTTCAACCTCGGTTGAGGTTGTGAAGAAGCTGCTCGATGGCACAATCCCGCTTACGCCCAATATGGGTGTCGGCGTGATTGATGTGCGCGATGTGGCCGCCGCCCATGTTGCAGCCCTTATGGCGCCGGATGAAACAGTGCGCGATGGACGTTTCCCAATGCAGCAGAAATATATGTGGCTGCGCGAAATGTCGGCGGCTTTGCGGGAAAGCGTACCGGAATATGCGGGCAAAGCGCCTAAGCGCAATATGCCCGATTTCCTCGTCAAATTGCTCGCGCCCTTTGTGGCGGAGATGAACACGCTGAAATCAGAGCTGGGCAAAACCCGCGATGTGGACGGGACACACACGGCGGAAACCTTTGGCATTACTTATATCACCGCAGAGCAGTCAATCGAGGATACAGCCCGCAGCTTGGTCGCGCACGGTGTACTCAAGCCGTAAATTGATAGCTTTGCGAATTCCTATGCACGGCTAAGGCAAGGCTATCTTGACGCTGGGTCGCGCCAATCGCTAGGCCACCTGTATAACTACGTGCAGTCTGACTGCTGATGAGGGAAACCAATGTCCGCCAATATCGCTGAATTAGAACGCCGCCGCGAAGCCACCAAAATGGGCGGAGGACAAAAACGCATCGATGGCCAGCATGCCAAGGGCAAATTGACCGCGCGCGAACGGCTTGATGTGTTGCTGGATGCGGGTTCGTTCGAGGAGGTGGACACTTATGTCGAGCATGATTGCGTCGATTTTGGAATGGCGGATCAAAAGTTCCCTGGCGACGGTGTTGTCACCGGCAGCGGCACGATTAATGGCCGCCTCGTCTACGTTTATTCTCAAGATTTCACCGTGTTTGGCGGGTCATTGTCCAAGCGCCATGCAGAGAAAATTTGCAAGGTTCTAGAGACCGCGATGAAAGTCGGCGCGCCGGTGATCGGCCTGAACGACAGCGGCGGCGCTCGCATTCAAGAGGGCGTCGCGTCGCTTGGCGGATATGCCGATGTGTTCCAGCGCAATGTGCTGGCCAGCGGCGTTGTCCCGCAGATCAGCCTGATTATGGGGCCATGTGCTGGCGGGGCGGTCTATTCCCCTGCCATGACCGACTTCATCTTCATGGTGAAGGATAGCTCTTACATGTTCGTCACCGGCCCTGATGTGGTCAAAACGGTGACCAATGAGGAAGTGACGCAAGAAGAGCTGGGCGGGGCGGTCACGCACACAACCAAGACCAGCGTTGCCGATAATGCGTTTGAAAACGATATGGAGGCTCTGCTCGCCACGCGCGAATTCTTCAATTACCTGCCGCTCTCCAACCGCGAAGACGTGCCAGAGCTGCCTACAAGCGACCCGTTCGATCGCGCAGAGATGAGCCTCGACACGCTGATCCCCGACAATGCGAACCAGCCATACGACATGCACGAGGTTATCCTCAAAACGCTGGATGAGGGCGAGTTTTTCGAAGTTCAACCGGCCCACGCCACCAACATTCTGTGCGGATTTGGCCGCGTGGAAGGACGCACTGTTGGCGTGGTGGCAAACCAGCCTATGGCGATGGCTGGCGTGCTCGACATCAATGCGTCGAAAAAAGCTGCGCGTTTTGTGCGGTTCTGCGACGCGTTTGAAATTCCGATCATCACTTTGGTCGATGTTCCCGGCTTCCTGCCCGGCACCGATCAGGAGCATAATGGCATCATCAAGCATGGCGCGAAATTACTGTTCGCTTATGCCGAGGCGACTGTGCCCAAAATCACCATCATCACCCGAAAGGCATATGGCGGGGCCTATGACGTCATGGCGTCAAAGCATTTGCGCGGAGATTTGAACTACGCATGGCCGACGGCAGAGATCGCAGTGATGGGCGCGAAAGGGGCGGTCGAGATTATCTTCCGCAAAGATGCAGGGGACCCGGAGAAGATTGCGGAAAAGACAAAGGAATATGAAGATCGCTTCGCCAACCCATTCGTAGCGGCGCAGCGCGGCTATATCGACGATGTGATCTACCCGCACAACACCCGCAAACGGATTGCTCTGGGCCTTCGCAAACTGCGCAATAAGCAGTTGGAGAACCCTTGGAAGAAGCATGATAATATTCCGCTTTAGGAGGGGCTTATGAACTTTGAGTTATGGGAGATGGGTCTTTGTATAGCGATATTTGGCGGTCTGGCTGCGCATCACTTGATGGCTGGGAAATATTTCAAAACCAACCTTACGCGGGGTTTCGAGCTTGTGACTCGAGAGCAAAGTCCATCGGAATTCACGTTTTGCGTCGTGGCATATAGCCTTGTTGCATTCGCTGGACTTGGATTACTCATCGCTAAATTGGTTCAGCAATGAAATTCGATCGACTCCGACGTCATCCTGAACTTGTTTCAGGATAACAAGGTGCGAAACGAGCCGCACAGTTAAATGGTTATGCTGAAACCAGTTCAGCATGACGAATATGTGAGAATGAAATGAAACTCGGACGATTAAATCACATTGGAGTCGTTGTGCCCGATATGGCTGCTGCACTTGCGCATTGGCGGGATGTTATGGGGGCGACCAGTTTTGAAGAGCCACATGTCCCGCAGGACGGCCTCAAGATCATGTTTGTGAATACGCCCACGCATAGCGGAAACGATGGCACGCAAATGGAGCTCATCCAACCGCTCAATGACAAAACTGCGGTTAGCGGCTTTCTGGCCAAGAACGCTGCGGGCGGACAGCATCATGTCTGTTTTGAAGTGCCCGATATTGATGCAGCGCGCGAAGAATTCGAGGCCATGGGCAAGCGCGTCCTTGGCCCCACGCGCATTGGCGCCCACGGCACCCCTATCTTTTTCGTCCATCCCAAGGACATGCAGGGCATGCTTACCGAGATTATGGAAACACCCAAAGGAGATCATTAATGAGCTACGAAACGATTAAAGTCGAAACCACCGGCCCGTTGATGACCATCACGCTGAACCGGCCCGACCGGCTGAATGCGATGGCGCCGCAAATGGCAGATGAAATTGGCGAGGCGTTTTATGATCTGGGCGATGCCCGCGCTGTCCTGATCACGGGCGAGGGCAAGGGTTTTTGTTCGGGCGCTGATTTGGCAGCACGCGGAGAAGCGTCTGCGCTGACTAGCAAGGGCGGCTCGCACAAGGCTTTGCAAAACCACTACAACCCAATGATCAACCAAGTCATGCGCGCAAATGTGCCGGTGATCGCGGCGGTCAATGGACCGGCGGCTGGCGTTGGCTGTTCGCTCGCGCTGGCGGCGGATTTCACCATTGCGAGCGACAAGGCCTATTTTCTGCAAGCCTTCGTCAATAT
>JALZVZ010000035.1 GCA_023299945.1 Altererythrobacter sp.
TCAAATACAGAAGCAGCGGTATGAAAAGCCAGTTTGATGCCGCGCTGCTTTGCAGTTGATAAGGCGGCGCGCTGCAGGTCATGAATGGCCCTAGGCGTAGACCTCGAAGCTGCCGCAGTGCAGTCTGACTGGTTTTGAGCAAATGCCATAAGCAAAACTTGCGCATCTGCGACCGCCCCTAATATCTCGCGCAGTGACCGGGCGTCGCCGCCACCATCAGCGAGCGCCTTGAGCGCGTCATTGAGATAATGCTGCGCCACTTCAAACCGCTTAGGATCAATGCTATTTGACCCCCGCTCAAGCGGCAAAGCCAGACCATCAGAATTGCCCTCAGCATGATTTTGCGGACAATTTCCTTCGGCACGTCGCACAGTATCCCAGCCGCGCTCTGAGCCCTTCGTAATTGCACTAGTGGCAATGAAATCAGCCCGGTTTGGCCGAGCTGGCCGCGCTCGTACCGCTTTTCTCAAAACCTTGAGCAGCCCATCCGCCGTTAAAGCCTCCTTTTCCAAAATGCCCTCCGCCCCGGCATCCACAGCATCATCGACGTAGAATTTCGCTTCATCGCCTGTGATAAAGAATATCGAAGCATTGGAATGCGCCCGGATCCGCTTCACCTCATCCTCGAAGGAACGCGAATCGGGACGATAAATATCAACCAGGACGAAATCGAGATCACCTCCTTCGATCCAATCTTCAAAATCGTTCAAAGATGTGCTGGTGGTAAGGCTGATCTCGCCTTCCCCATTCAGCATCCCTGTTAAGGCAAGCGCATCGAGGGCATCATCCTCGATATAGTGGCCGATCAGCCTGCCCTCATCCGCTTCTGTGATGGGCGAGGCCGCCTTTGCGCCTCCAAATCGTGCCCGCAACTTTTCTAACTGTATATCTGCATGGCCACTTCTGGCGCCATCCGGGGCTGTTTCGCTCGCAAACATGGCAATTTCTCCATCACTAGGCACGAGAGTGAAGAAAGGAGGCGAAAGCCCCTTTAGTAAAGCCGTGAAACATCCGATCTGGAGGGGCTGGCCTAAGACTGCAACCAAGCGCATAAGGCATTTGCGCAGGGCATAGCCCTGCCAACAGAACAATGAGATTGCCGCAAACAGGCTAGATGAACCTCAATGATGCATCGATTTTTGCAGCACAATAGCCACTAGGATCAGCGCGTTAAAGAATTCTGCTGGTAGAGTTAAAGAATTCTGCTGGTAGAAAAGACAGGGATTGATTTAAGACCACATTACATGGACATGCTATCCGATCTTGAAATAGCCAGCGCAGCGGAGGCTCTTGACCGCCTCACTAAACGCCAAACGGCAGTGATGGAACTGGCCGCTCAGCACAAAAGTAACAAGCTGATTGCAAGGGAATTGGGCATATCGCCCAGCACAGTGGAGCAGCGCATTGGCTATGTGCGCGACAAGTTGGAAACCACCGATCGCAATTCAAGTATCCGGCGCTTTGTTGAGCTTAGAGCGATATGCGGACAACCCATATATGCCTTTACCCACCTCGAGATTACATCCGAAGTGGAGCAATTCTCTGACCAGGAACAAAAGGGAGCAGGTTCTATCCCGCGCTCTTCGTTCCTGGGGGCAATCGACGCACAGTTTGGGCGTTGGGGTCGATTTGGACTCGTCTTTGTAATCGCAATATCGATTGCTCTGATTGGTCTGTTGGTGATGTCCATCGCGACATCACTGAGCGTTTTGATCTAACCAGCTGCGAGGGCCTCCTCGATCAACATTGGATGATTAAGGGTACTTTAAATGCAACAGGACCAACAAGCAAAAGCCATCAGCGCAGCAATGCATAACCTTGAAGATGGCGTTGACATGGAAATCGTACAAGCCGCCCACTTGATGGCAATGATGGCCGACTACCGCGTCGAAGCGGATATGAATGCGGCCACTGGCCAGAAAGCCCTCGCCCGTATGGCTGATGCGCAAAAACATTTGATCGAAGCACGCATGAAAGTGGTCGCAGCACACGCCAGCGTTGCTGATGCGTTTGAAGTACGGAATGAGTATCCTTGGAAATGCCTAGACACTTCCGCACAAGTGCATACTCTCAAACTGGTGACCGAATAATTGTCGGCACCCGATTTCTCTGATTGGCGTATTACCTTGGGCCTGATGCCGCTCGCAGTTTGTCTTCTGCTTGCTGGTTGGAAGGTTCTGCGAACCGCCAAGGGGGAGAAATCGGGCCAGCCTGAATTGTTTGGGACGAGCGTGATTGTTCTCTCATTATTCATCCAGTCTGTCTTCTATGCGAAAGTCTCGCCGATCTTTTCCAGCGTAGACACTACCGCGCTATTGGCTGATCTGGTGCTCGCCATTGGTTTCGTGGCCATAGCCATGAACGCCAATCGTATTTGGCCACTTGTCGCAGCGGGAGGCCAATTGCTGGCGGTTTTCAGTCACTTTTCCAGAGCGGTGCAGTTGGATATCGATGAGATGGCCTACTCAATATTGCAAATCGCCCCCACACACATCTTAACAATCTCCGTCATCATCGGCTTCATCGGGCATTTTCAACGCATAAAGCACAACGGTTACGATAAAGACTGGATGGATTGGTCACAAAGCTTCGGGCTTGGCCCGACGAGAGGATAGATTATGTCTGATATGGAATTTGAAGCGGGCCGCCAGCAAGGCTGGGGCGAGCGCGATCAATACACACGCGAGCGCCAATATGCTTATGCTCGCAGCATGTTTGGGTGGCCATTGATGGGCATTGGGGGATTGATTGTTCTTTGGTGTTCGCTGATTTTCGGCCTGAGCGGAACGGCTATTATCAGCCCTATTGCGCTTGCGACCTTACTTGCTTTGGGTTGCATCGTTGGCATCTTCGGATGGCGTTATAATAAGCGCGAACGCGAGGAACAGATGCACCGTATCGACGATTTTCAAACGCGCTGGGGCATGAAAAATCAGCCCAGCAGCTCTTCGGTCGCAGAAGACGAAAGCGAGCAGCAATCAGAGGTTCGGCGGATTAAAGAACTGGTGGAGTAAGCCTTCGGGCTCTGCGCAAGAGGCTTCGAACCCGCCGCCTTTGATAGTTTTGAACAGTGATCCTGCATCCCTCTTAAGGGGGTGCGGGTTTTCTGTATTTGGGCCTGACGCAGCGGACATAGAGCTTGGATCAGGCCAGGCAACCATTAACGAAATGCACCGGATTTTGACGTTTTGATCCGAATCGGAGCGAATCACTTAACCATAAATACGGGCTAACCCCTAGGCATCAGGCATGAAAAAGGGGACTGAAAAGCCCCCTAAGTCATTGTTTATGTGGTTCTTATTACCACCACTTCCACCAACCAAAACCATCTCCATCTTCAAACATGTGCGATCTCCTGTTGTTAACATAAGGAACATCACATAAGGTTAACTACAAGTAAAGCTGTAAAGTTAATTTCCAGTTAAATCCAATTGTACCAGAGGCTCGATGGCCGGCTCTACTTCAGGGCGTCCAAGGTAAAAGCCTTGCAGCATTGGACAGCCCATTTGCTTCAACGCCATCATGGTGGCGAGGTCTTCAATTCCTTCTGCCACAACATTCATATTGAGCGAATTGCCCAGCGCAATGACTTGGCTACAGATCAGTCGCGCCTTGGGATCGGAATTCAGGCCCGCAATAAAGGCGCGGTCGATCTTAATTTCGCTGAACGGGTAATTATACAAAGTCTCAAGGCCCGCTGTACCGGTACCGAAATCATCCAAAGACAGGCCGACGCCAATGGATGCCAGAGCATTCAAAACCGATTTGGCTGTTTTGGGATCATGAATTCTGGCGGTTTCGGTGACTTCGATCACCAAGCGCTCTTCTGGAAAACCGGTTGCATCCAAAATATCGGCGACCATTTGCGGCAGGCTCGTGTCAGAAAACATGGTGGAGGAGATATTCACCGCCAATGTGCCGCCATATTGATAGGCGGCAGAAGCTTGGTATCGTTGGATCGATTGCTCGAGCATAAACTGCGTCAGCTTGCCCATTCGGCCCGCTTGCTCGCATTGTTCAATGAAATAGGCCGGGCTGATAAAGCCGCGTTCCTTATCGTTCCAGCGCACCAGCGCCTCATATCCGCAGATGGAACCGTCAGCCAGAC
>JALZVZ010000036.1 GCA_023299945.1 Altererythrobacter sp.
GAACTCATCTCCGCCAAAGCGCGCTACGACCGCGCAATTGTCGCTCTCTTCGGGAGCGCAGACATCCAGCAAACGGCTTGCGACTTCGCGCAGAACCTCGTCGCCGACAGGATGGCCGAGCAAATCGTTCACTTCCTTAAATTTGTCGAGATCCAACCAGATCAATGCCAGCTGTGCATCATCATCAATGGCCATCATCGTTGCGGCCATGGCATGGTTGAGCCCGGCGCGATTGGCCAGACCTGTCACAACATCTGTGCGCGCCAAAACTTGCATTTCGGCAGCCATTTGATCGCTGCTTTGGGCCGAGGCGAAGGAATCGCGCAGAACAGTGAACATGTTGATTGTGATCGAAGTCATGGCTGGAAACAGCAGTAAAATATTCACAAAAAGCACAAAGTAAGCGGCCGAGCCCATTATCAAGCATGCGGCCATGATCGGTGCGCAAACAATGAATAATTGCCTCAAAGCTATCGCTGGGCGGCCCGCATTTCGGGCACAAAGACCGATGCCATAGCCCAAAGCACAGGATACCATCAGGACCTCGACTGCGCGGTGGACTTCGTACAGCATAGTGATCGCAGCAATCGTGCCCATGACCAAGGCATAGCTAAGAGCACCTATTTCATAGATGACCTCCAACTGGCGCGTGCTGCGTGCAGCCTGGTCAGACGCAAGACCAAAGGCGGCCATTGTCCGCGCGATTGCAATAAGGGAAAGCAGAATACATCCGTAATTTAGGATCGGTAGGTTCGCGATATAGGCGGCTACTGCGGTTGCAAATACACCAGAGGCGGCACCAAGGGCTAGGCTGGTTGGCTGGGCGTAAAGCGTGGCAACCAAAGCTCGGCGAACATTTGCAGACAGAGCGGCGTCGCCCGGGTCTCTAGCCACCGCTTTTCGCAATTTGCGTAATGTTTGTGCCAAGGCCATTGCGCCAACTTAACGGCTAGCCTTCAACCTTTTGTTAAGTGGTTGCTTGCTTTTATTCGGGGAATTACTGATCCGGGAATAAATATCAGGCGAAGTGAACAAGCGCAGGTTTTTGCTGCGTAGTTTTTAATTAACCCCAAGCGTTTGGACTGTCTGACGCGCCATACGGCGGTCGAGCGTGCGGCAAATCGCCAACCAATGATTACAGGCTTGGTTGTCACCGGCATGGAAAGCAGTTTCGGCATGCTCGCACGCATCTTTTGCCGCGCCTAACCCATGCTTGGCGAAATGGCGCAAGGCGGCCTCGAACACCAACTGGCTGGCGGGTGCATTGGCACCGTTATCATTGGCGCTGCGGCCATGTGCCTGACGGGTCAGGACGCGCGCAATGGGGGAATTTGCTGAATTGCGCGCTGCGGCTTGATGAAGCGTCATATATGAGAGTGTCCTAATTTCTCTGCCCCGATTGCTCGAGAGTGCGAACCGGTCTTTTAGGCGAACTTCAGCTAATGCTTGGTTCTATCTTAAGGTTTAAGCGCAGTTAACATTTACATGAGGGGCGCCCCGCGCTCACCGCCTTGTTTTGAGCAATGCGAGAAAGCCTATATTTTACAATTTATTGCGAAGCGTCTGGAGCGGGAGCTGCGTCAAGAACTTCGCCCGGCTTGGGCTGTTCGATCCATTGTCCAGAATTTGCATATTCTTGTTTTACTTGGCCAGAGCCCGGCAAAATCGTGCTGTTGGCATAAGGATCAGCGGGCTTTGCAGCGCCCGATTCGGCTTCGGAAGGAACAGCATTGCCCGCTCCATTGCGCGAATTTACTGGCGCCGCATTGCCTGCGCCGCCGCCCGATCCAAAGGCCGGAGCAGGGGGCAGAGGCGTAAAGCCAGTGTAACCGGAACTCGGAACATAGGCGTCCGCTGCGCCAATGCCGGCTCCAGATGCACGGCTATAATTGGGCGTTGGAATGCGCTCAATTCCGGCATAGCGGCCTTTGAATGCAGCCTGTGTGCCATTGCGTCCGCGCATCGTATAGAAACGGTGCGCACCAATAGAGCCGATGAAATTCAGCGACGGTGCCCAATAAGGATTGACCCAATTGGTGTGATAATGGGTGGCAAGGCCGACCTGTTTAAACACTTCGCCCGACAATGACCGCGAGGCGATCCTCTGTGCGCGTGCCCAGCTGCCGCTGCTTGGCTTGCGCCGCATTGAGCCATCGCAGGTAAAGCTAAACTGACAGCCGGTCGAACGGGTCGAACCTTCGTAAACCACGCCGCAAACGCTTGATGGCCATGCGCTATGGGCAACGCGGTTTAGCACGACTTGCGCAACGGCGCGTTGGCCAGCTTCGCTTTCGCTGGCCGCTTCATAATAGATCGCCTGCGTCATACAGCGCATGGCGCGGGCCTTGTTCATGCCTGTGCCATAGGATGCAAACGCGGCTGCCACGGGCCCTGCGTCAATGCGCGTGCCGAGGGACGCGACCATTTCTTCATCGGGTGCCTGAGTGGGATCAAGGCTTGGCAGGACGTAAGTCGCCTCTGGCGTGTCCTCGAGATAGTAGAATGCAGAACCTGGAAAGCTTTCACCGCCCACTTCGAACGGCATTTTGGCAATGCTGGCACTATCGGCGCGGGCCAATTCAGCTGGGCCGGGACCGATTTGCGACCAATCAGATGGGGCCGCCACCGCTGGAACCGCCACAGCAGCGGCAAGCACGAGAAGGCGCTTGCCGGTGTGCTTGCCGGAGTTCTTTCCTTTGCCGTTTCGGGGCTGAAAGGAGCGGGGGTGAGCTGTGTTTGTCATGTGTTTAAATTCGCGGTTTGGCGCGTATCGCGAGGCTTATGCTTTGGCGAGCGCTCCCTCGGCGCCGTCCCAATCTCGAACAGTGGCACAGGAGAAGTTAACGCCTGTTTCATGGCAATTGCGGCTTGTGGCGGGCCACCGGGTCACTTATCGCAAGCGAGTGAGCAGACTTAAGAGCAAGATGTGGCAATTGGTGAGCAGCGCTTTGGCGTGCGCTTTGCTGAGTGCGTGCGGAGCAGCGGAGAACTCGAAGCGACCAACTGACGCGCCCACAATCGTAAGCCTAAACCCGTGCATTGATGCGATATTGGTCGAGGTCGCGCAGCCGGAGCAGATCCTTGCCCTCTCGCATTACAGCCGCGATCCCAAGGCGGCCTCGATGGATGTGAGCCGCGCGCGCGAATTTGGCGTGACCGGCGGCACGGCCGAAGAAATCATCGCGCTGGAGCCCGACATTGTGCTGGCCAGTAGCTTTATCGCGCCTGCCACCCGCCATGCTTTGGAGCGGCTGGAGCTTAATGTGGCGGCTTTCGGCATTGCCAGCGATACAGATGCAAGCACCGTGCAAATACGTGAAATCGCGCGGCTTGCCGGAAATCCAGCAGGAGGCGAGGCATTAATTGACCGAATTAATGCAGCATTGGCGCGCCCTAAAAACGATGTCTCGCGCTCCGCCGTTTTGTGGCAACCGGGACAAATTGTACCAGGCCGCTCCGCTTTGATCAGCGAGCTCATGGCGGTATCAGGCTTTTCAAATCATGCAGCCAGCAATGGAATGGGCCAAGCGGATTATCTTAGCCTAGAGGCGCTACTTGCTGACCCGCCAGAAGTGTTACTGATTGCCGGAGACGCGGGCGGCCAACGTCATAAAGCGCTAGGCCAATTGCCGGCGACGCATATCGCGTCTTTCGATCCTTCACTGCTTTATTGCGCAGGCCCGACGATCATTCGCGCAGCCGAGCGCCTTGGAGATATTCACAAGGAGGCCGCGATATAAACGCCATGCTCAACCGCGCCTCCCTCATCTTCGCCGCATTATTGGCGGTGGCATTTCCGCTGTCGCTGTTGGCGGGGCGTGTGTGGATTGATCCGTTTGATGTTGCAGGCTCCGGCGCCAACGCCGCGCTGATCCTGATGGAATTGCGATTGCCGCGCGGATTGCTGGCGGTGATTATTGGCGGCGGGCTTGGCGCGGCTGGTGCAGCGATGCAGGGTTACCTTCGCAACCCACTCGCTGACCCCGGCTTGTTCGGCATTGCGCCAATGGCGGCATTGGGCGCGGTTGCAAGTTTCTGGTTCGGTTTTTCCAGTAACGCATGGGCATTGCCCTTGGCGGCACTCACAGGCGCAGGTCTAGGCATGGGGATGCTGGCGATGATTGCAGGGCGTGCAGGCGGCATTGCGCTGTTCACGCTTGCGGGATTGATGATCGCCAGCCTAGCAGGCGCGCTGACGGCGCTGGCGATAACGCTCTCGCCCAATGCCTTTGCGATGAGCGAGATTGTGATGTGGCTCAATGGTGCGCTGACTGACAGATCATGGGACGAGGTGACGCTGGCTGTACCCTTGGTCGCCGCTGGTGT
>JALZVZ010000037.1 GCA_023299945.1 Altererythrobacter sp.
AATTCCAGCACTTGCGATGTGATCGCATCGGGTTTGAAACGCGGGCGGGGCGGCACCAATAATGCGCCCTCCAATGCCTCGCGGTTTTCTGCATCATAATTCCATTTGCCGCCTTCTGGCTTGTCGTCCCCATCCATCAAAAGCCCGGTTTTCCGGCGCATTTCGCGGTAGAAATGCTCCATGGTCAGCGCCTTGCGCCCATCTGCCCAATCGGCAAATTCGCTCTTGGTGGCAATGAAGCGATCATCGGGCAGGATAGTCACTTTGCAGGCAAATTTGTCTGGCCATTCTTCCAAAGATTGCTGAACGCGCCATTCGCTGGCCTCGGTCACACAGATTTCGGTGGGAGAGTGGCGTTCAATCGCGCGGGCGATTTCGCCGGTGAAGCTGCCCGCATTGTCCGTATCGTCCAGCTTTGTGTAATCGACGCTCCAACCATCTGTGCGCAGCTGATCAGCAAAGTGGCGCATGGCGGCAAAGATCAGCGCGATTTTCTGCTTGTGATGTTTGACGTAGGTCGCTTCGTCCCAGACCTCCATCATAACAATGCGCGCTGTGGTTTTATCGGCTCCGCGCAAAGCAGAAAGGCCATGGGTGAGCTGATCGCCAAGGATCGGGATGAGAATTGTGTTAGACATGCCAACAGCTACGAAAGCGCGCGGCATTTAGACGAAACTATAGGGATCAATATCAATCCCGACCCGCACACCCGGGGCAAAGTTCTGGCTGCTCGTCCAGCGGCGCAGCACGGCTTGCAAATTGGCGGAGCGCCTTGCGTTAATGAGGAACCGGTAGCGATACCGTCCGCGCAATAAGGCCAAGGGCGCAGGGGCCGGGCCGAGCACCATGACGTCATCCAGATTGGGCCGCGTGTCACCCAAACGATTGGCGGCTTGGCGCGCCTCTTTCTCATCCTCAGCCGAGATAATGATCGCGGCCCAGCGCCCAAAAGGCGGCGCGCCGACCGATTTGCGCGCCTCTGTTTCGGCGGCATAAAAGGCATCGCGGTCACCATTGGCCAAGGCGGCGATTACAGCGGCATCGGGGTGGCGCGTTTGGATCAGAACTTCGCCCGGTTTCGCACCCCGGCCTGCGCGGCCTGCGACCTGTGCAACCTGTTGATAGGTGCGCTCTGCTGCGCGCAAATCACCGCCCTCTAGGCCCAAATCTGCATCCACTACGCCCACCAATGTGAGCTCGGGAAAGTGGAACCCCTTGGTTACCAATTGCGTGCCGACAATCACATCAACCGCGCCTGCTTCGGCGGCGGCAATAAAGGCGGCCGCGCGTTCGGGGGAGCCGAGCGTGTCCGATGTGGCGACCATGATGCGAGCATCGGGCAATATCTCGGCCACCTCATCCGCAATGCGCTCCACCCCCGGTCCGCAAGCGACGAGGCAATCCGGCTCGCCGCAATCAGGGCAGGTTTCTGGCGGCGGCTTTTCATGCCCGCAATGGTGGCAGGCAAGGCGCCGCGATAAGCGGTGCTCGACCAGCCATGCGCTGCAATTGGGGCATTGGAACCGGTATCCGCAATTGCGGCAAAGCGTTAGCGGGGCATAGCCGCGCCGGTTGAGGAACAGCAGAGATTGCTCGCCCTTGGCCAGTCGGTCTTCCAAGGCCGCCACGAGCGGTTTCGCTAACCAGCGCCCCCGTTCCGGCTCTTCCTGTGTCAGATCAATCGTATGGATCGTCGGCAATTGTGCCCCGCCATAACGGCTGGCGAGGTCTAGTTTTTCGTAAACGCCGCTCTCGGCCATGGCGAGGCTTTCCAGCGCGGGTGTCGCGCTGGCCAATACCACGGGAATTTTCTCATACCTTGCGCGCATGACGGAGACATCGCGGGCATTGTAACGCACGCCGTCATCCTGCTTGAAAGATACCTCATGCGCCTCATCGACAACGATCAAGCCAAGCCGTGCATAGGGTAGGAATAATGCAGAGCGCGCGCCGACAACGACTTGCGCGTCACCGGAGGCGATGGCGCGCCAAGCCCTGCGGCGTTCGGTTGATTTCAATGACGAATGCCACAGAACAGGCGGCGTTCCGAACCGCTGCTCAAAGCGCACGAGGAAATTTTCCGTCAGCGCAATTTCTGGCAGCAACACCAGCACTTGGCGGCCTGCCCTAATCGCAGCGGCCATAGGCTCAAAATAGGTTTCGGTTTTGCCGGAGCCTGTGACCCCGTCGATGAGGAAAGGCGCGAAGTCTGCGGCTTCCACCGCTTCCACCAACCGGCCTGCAACCTCAGCCTGATCGCCGGAAAGTTCAGGCACATCAAAGTTCGGATCAGGCGCGGGGAAGGGGCGATCAATCGCGACCTCAATCGGCTCGATTAATCCAGCGCCCACCATGCCGCGCAATACGCCGTCAGATACGCCTGCGATTTCGGCCAGCTCGCGGATGGTGGCTTGTTCGCCCGGCAGCGCATCCAAGGCCTGCTGGCGTTGAGGCGTCATGCGCATCACGGGCAAATCGCCTTCTTCGACCAGCCGGTATTCGGTCATGGTGGTCGGCCCGTTCAGTGCCCCGCCGCTAGCGGTCACCATGCGTGCAACCGCCGACATTGGCGCGCAGTAATAATCGGCAGTCCATTCGATCAGACGCCGCAAAGCGGATGAAAGTGGCGGTACCGGCATCACTTCTAAGATAGGGCGTAATTTATTGTCAGGAACCGTATTGGTTACAAGCTTGTCTGGCTCCCATACAATTCCGGTTATTTTTCTCGGCCCGAGAGGCGCAAGCACCACGCTGCCAATCGGCGCGCGCATCCCATCGGGCAGGCGGTAATCCAGCACGCCCAATGCAGCGTTGAAAACTAAAAGGCGTATACGTTGCATTATGCCCCCGCATTATGGGATGAAGGCGCAAATGACTACAGGCCAATGATAATATGGATGAGGGTACGCACATGAAAATTTCTAAGCAGTCGCAGATTGATCGCCGCATGATGTTGCGCGGAGGCGCGGCCAGTGCCCTGCTGCTGACGCTTCCCGCCTGTGCCAGCATTCCCGGCTTTGGCCTGACCGATGCAATCCAGCGCATTCTCTCGCTTTCCAGCCAGCGCGCCTTTGCTCGCTTGACCGAGCCTGATGGCTATTGGGATAGCCAGATCGCGCAGGTTGGGCTGAGCAGTTTTCTTGGAGGATCGGGGAATTCGCTGGGTTCTTTGCTGACTTCTGGCCTGTTCAAAGGGCGGTTGCAAAGCGCCTTTGCCGGGATTGCGGAAAAAGGGGCGAATGCGGCGGCGCCAATTGTGACAGATGCGGTGCGCAATATCAGCATTGCGGACGCAGCGGCACTGGTTGGCGGCGGGCCGACGGCGGCCACCAGTTTCTTGCAAGGACAGCTGGGCGACGGTCTGATTGGCGCGTTGGTGCCAGAGCTCGGGGGCGCGCTAAGTATCGCCTCTGACCCGCTTGTCGGCCAAGCGATCACGGCGCTGACCGGCAAGGATGTGAGCGCCATGGCAAACCGCGTCAGCAGCAGTGTTGACACTGCAATCTGGCGCGAGATCGGCGTGGAGGAGGCTGCAATCCGCGCCAATCCGCGCGCCACCAATGATCCGCTGCTGATTGGTGTGTTTGGCGCCGGTTCGGTTCTTTAAAACCGTTAGAAGCGGGCGCCTAAGGTCACATTGGCAATATGCTGTGTGCGGTCTTCGCCGGGCCGAAAAGTGTGCTGGTTGAGATAGCCCGGCGTCAGCGAGAATTGCTTGCTGATCGGTACTGATACGCCCACGAAATTGCGCCAGACCACCACTTCATCGCTTTGAAAGCCAGCGGAATTGAGCGGGATGAACGGCTCTGTGTAAACAATTAGATTGTTCGTCTCGCTAACCTTGGCGCGTACAGCAATTTGATTGCGGTAGCGCAGGGCAGTTCCGCCGGTTTCCTCCCATGTTCGCTGTTCGAACCGATTGCGCGATGAAATCGTGACTGTGTCGTTGATCTCATGTTTGAGGTTCAATTCCTGGAAAAACCTGTGCTCATTGCTTTTTGCAGGTCCTTCTGGATCAGTCAGCACATAGGCATATCCGGCATAGACGCTTACGTCTTTGTCCACTTGATAGCCAATCGCGGGTCGAAGCAGCAATTGGCCAAGGCGTGATGCGTCATCGGTAAAGCGTTCCTGCGCTTCTAAGCGGATACGAAAATCCTTATCTGCTTCAATCGTCACCACTTGCGCTGTCCAGACGTTAAAATCTTCGTCTGTTGCTTTTGCTGCTGTCGCTGAAAATCCGGCCATTAGGCCAGCGGCTGCAGCGATGGCGGTAAGAAGATTTGGGGTGCGGCGCATATCTGGGGCTCCAATGAGACAATTTGTAGTCCGCGATGTATTGCCTCATTCTTCAGTTTCAACCATCAAATTGGGCATCTCGCGCCTACGCTGCTGGCAACCCCCGCCAAGCTGTGCCAATCAGAACTATCGATTCGATAGGGGCGACCAGACCAATGAAATTCTTTGCCGACACTGCTGAAATTGACGACATTAAAGAGCTTGCCGAAACAGGCTTGCTCGACGGCGTCACGACCAATCCCTCGCTGATCCACAAATCGGGCCGCGACTTTATGGAAGTGACCAGAGAGATTTGCGGGATTACCGATGGGCCGGTCTCTGCAGAAGTCGTCGCTATGGATCACGCGACCATGATGAAAGAAGCAGAAGTGCTGCGCAAAATCGCGGATAATGTCTGCATCAAGGTTCCGCTTACGATCGATGGCCTCAAAACCTGCAAAGCGTTGAGCAGTGAGGGCACGATGGTCAATGTCACTCTGTGCTTCTCCGCCAACCAAGCCTTGCTTGCGGCAAAAGCGGGCGCAAGCTTTATCTCGCCATTCGTTGGGCGCCATGATGACAATGGTGTGGACGGTATGGAGTTGATCGAAGATATCCGCCTGATTTATGACAATTACGGATATGAAACCGAAATTCTCGTCGCCTCCGTGCGCCATGTCACCCATGTTTTGGAAAGTGCAAAGATCGGTGCCGACGTGATGACCGCGCCGCCCAAAGTGATCAAAGCCTTGTTCAATCATGTGCTTACCGACAAGGGCTTGGCCGCGTTTGAGGCGGATTGGGCGAAGACTGGGCAGTCTATTCTCTAGGCGCTCACCGTGCCTGTGCTTTGATTTGATAGGTGGTTTTTCTCGCTTCAAAGACCAAGAGGCTACTTGAGGCCAGATGAGGCCAAACGAGAGATGACGCGAGATCAACCCCAAACGACGCTTTAGAAAGACGTGTAAACGCATTGGCTGAAGAGACCCCTCTCGATAAATTCAAGGCTGCTCTAACTGGCGCGTCGCGTGCCATTGGGCGCGAGCCAGAGGTTGAGGTTGCGTGGAGCGCAGATGCGCCGAGCGAGGCGGGCAAGAATTTTCGCGTGCCTTTGCCCGGGCGCGGCCTACCGCCTGAACAAGTGGCCGAAGCGCGCGGCTTTGCTGACAGTTTTGCACTGAAATTGCGGCATCATAATGCTGGTTTGCATGCCATGGGCGCGCCGCCAGAACCGGTTGCCCGCGCATGTTATGACGCGATTGAAATGGTGCGCTATGAGGCGCTGGGTTCCAATAATTTCAGCGGTATACGGGAAAACCTTGATAGCGCGTTAGAGGTTCGTACAGCTTCTGATCCGATCACCCGGGCCCAGAATGAAAGCGAAGTGCCCGTGCAAGGCGCTTTGGCTTTGCTGCTGCGGGAAAAACTCACTGGACAGGCTGTGCCTGATGCCGCTGCGCCTGCGGTCAATATGCTGCGCGATTGGATCGAGGAAGAGGCCGGTGACAGCTTCGATGATTTGGGTGAATTGCTGAACGATCAGAAGGCTTTTCAGAAGCTTAGCCTTAACATCCTCGAAAATCTCGACCTAACCCATCCTTCCGATAAGCCTGACGATGCCGATGGCTCTGAGGACGAGGATGAGGAGGGCCAAGAGGAAGATCAGCAGGACGAGGACGAAGCCGAGGGCGAAGGCGATCCCAACACCGCTGAAATGGCGGGCGAAATGTCGGAAGGCGATGAGGAGGGCGACGGCGAGTCTGAAATGTCCTCCGACGATGAAATGGCGGAAGGCGAGCCGGGGGATGAGGGCGAGGAAGGCATGATGCCTGTGCGCCCCGACCGGCCCAATACTGACTTTCCGATGGACCTTGATTACAAGGCCTTCACCGACAAATTTGACGAAGAAATCGCCGCCAATGATCTGTGCGATGCGGAGGAATTGGACCGGCTGCGCGCTTATCTCGACAGCCAGCTAACTGGTCTTCAGGGGATTGTGACACGGCTGGCCAACCGCCTCCAGCGCCGCTTGATGGCGCAACAAAACCGCAGCTGGGATTTCGATCAGGATGACGGGATTATTGATGCCGCCCGCCTCTCCCGCGTCGTGGTCGCGCCGGGCACTGCGCTGGCCTATAAGGTTGAGCGGGACATTGATTTTAAAGACACTGTCGTCACTCTGCTGATCGACAATTCAGGCTCGATGCGCGGGCGCCCGATCAGCATTGCGGCAATCAGCGCGGATATTATGGCGCGCACTTTGGAGCGTTGCGGGGTGAAAACCGAAATTCTCGGCTTTACCACGCGGGCTTGGAAAGGTGGCCAATCCCGCGAGGCATGGCTGGCCGATGGCAAGCCGCAAACGCCGGGCCGGCTGAATGATCTGCGTCATATCATCTACAAAAAGGCCGATGAACCATGGCGCCGCGCGCGGCGTAATCTCGGCCTGATGATGCGCGAGGGTCTGCTCAAAGAAAACATTGATGGTGAGGCTCTGCTATGGGCGCATAACCGCATGATGGGCCGCCAAGAAGATCGCCGCATCCTTATGGTGATTTCTGATGGTGCGCCGGTGGATGACAGCACTTTGTCTGTAAACACTGCTGGTTACCTCGAGGGCCACCTTCGCAAAGTCATCGACTGGATCGAAAAAGTCTCGCCTGTTCAATTGGTTGCAATCGGCATTGGCCATGATGTGACACGCTATTACCGCCGCGCCGTGACGATTATGGATGTCGAGCAATTGGGCGGTACGATTATCGAACAGCTCGCCGAATTGTTTGAGGATGAGAAGAAGTGAGTGCGAAGCTAGCTATCAGCGTGGACTTTCGTTGCTTGCCCGTCTTTGAAACACACGGTGTACAACATGAATTCTGACTCGAGTTCAAACGACATGTCCCAGTCTACCTGTTCTTTTCCCTCGGTATAAAAACCGAAACCGGCGAACTTTAATTGGTTGAATTTTTCTTCGTGCCCAAATTCAGTGAGTGTTTCTTGAAGTTTTGGTTGAGCCTTTGCTTTCCAAGCATCAAATTCCAAAATAACGCGTTCCCACGCTAACACTAGCTCTTTTGAGGGGCCTTCGTCTGTTCCGTCAATTGTTATACCGATATGCCCGACCGAAGTTTCAAAGTCATTTTCGGATTGCCAAACAGTGGTTCCGTCATGGCTGGAAAATGAAGACATGATTCCGAAAATCGGATGCACGAGCTCAGGCGCTTGGGGATCTGACTTGAACAGATTGAATAACCACCTCATAGCACGAACCTAATATTTTTGAATTGAGAAATTACTAATGAACGTAACCGAAGCCGTAAAATCCCGCCGTAGCGTCCGCGCTTTCACCGACACACCGGTTGAGCTGGAGACCATGCGCCGCGTTATGGACAGCGCGCGTTGGACAGCGTCTGGTTGCAATTATCAGCCGTGGGAAGCCACCATCCTCACCGGCCAGCCGCTGGCTAATTTCCAAGCGAAAATCGCTAAGGATGGCCCGACGGAAGGCGAATATGATTGGGCGGCGCCAGGCCAAGAAGAGCTGTATAAAAAACGCCTCAATGGCGTTTCAGCGGGTATGTTTGGCGCTCTGGGTATTGCCCGTGATGATACCGCTGGCCGCATGGCCGCAATGGGGCGCAACGCCACCAGTTTTGATGCGCCTGCGCTGCTGCTATGCTATTTTCCGCGTCTGATGAAAGAGGCGCAATGGTCGGACACGGGCATGTGGCTGCAAACCATCGCGCTGCTGCTACGCGAAGAGGGGCTCGATAGCTGTTTCCAAGAATTTATGGGGCTCTATCACAAGTCGATCCGCGAATTCCTTAGCCTTGATGATGATCGTTATATGGTCTTTTGTGGCATGGCGATTGGCACCCGCGATGACGCAGCGCCAATCAATAATTTCGACCGTGAACGGGCCGATTTGGACGATCAGGTGAAGTTTTTAGGGTTTTAGAGCTCGCAAGTGCCTGAACCGCAATTGTAAATTCGGGACAGAATTGCGTCATATCGGCACAAAAGACAGTTTCTGTCGCAACCATACTATAATTCGTAGGCAGACTCGGCCAAACAGGTCTCAAGCCGCATAGACGGCCAATAGGGTAAAACAAAAAAACATACGGTCGCAACATCCTGACGCCTCAAAGCACCCGCTTTGAGGCTTAGAAGTCTTGGAGAGATGTGTGCGCCACCTTTTGTTGCGATCTTTAGCTGTATCCACTGCCATTGCGGCGATCTGTCCGCCCGTATTGGCGCAAGAACGCCCCGTTTTGGTGCGCGACAGTTTCCCCATTGGTGATGCCAGCGGTGTATTGTGCCAAGTGCAAGATCGCTCAATCGCAAACCCTGCGCGCCGCACGATGTTTGATCGCAGCTGGGCGGTTATCTGCCGCGACAGCGCCGTGCCCGTTGCCACGATCTATGCCTTTCAAGATTTGACCGAAGACGCACAAGGCCTGATCGCGCCTTATCGGCGAGAGGCTGTGGATTGCTCAAATGCAGCCGCGGCGACTAAGGGCGAGTTTGGCCTGACTCAGCGCTGCAAAGTCAGCGGCAGCGAGCTTGGTTGGAATGTTACCCAAACCCGGCAAATGAATGTCAGCTATATTGCTGAGGGGTTTGAAGCTTACGAAGGGGCAACCCTCTTGGCGCTGCGTTCACTCATTGCGAATAAGCCTGCGCCTGGCACGATTGATATCGCCACAACATCTGTTGCTGATCCCTTCGCCTTTGCCCGCGTGCAAGCGGGCACGCTTGAGCCGCAGCAGGCATTGGAAGAAGGCTATCGCCGCAATTTGGGCGGAGATTATGCCGAGGCTGGGGCCTATTTTGAAGCGCTGCAAAAACGGCTTGAGGATGAGAACAAAGGCGATGAGACGCGCGGCGAATTTCTAATCAACCGCGCTTTGCAGAAATCGAATTTGCAAGAATTTGCGGTGGCGGATCGTTTGTTTATCGAGGCGGACCCGCTCAATACGGGCAAGCCCGTGTCAGAGCGTTTGCAGCGCAATTTCGAAGCCATCCACCTTATCAACCAAGGCTATTTTGACGATGCCTTGCTGCGTGCGCGCCAGCCTTTGTCGCAAGGTGTTCAAACGGCCATTGTGACAGAAGAAGGCTTGAAGATTTCGCAGCCAATTGCAGCGCGGCTCAACGCCGATACCGAAAGTGCGCGGTTGCTAGGCTTTGTCGATGATCTGTCGCTTTCGCCGATTGAGCGGGCGGAGATTATCGACGCACAAGCGCTGCAATTGCAGGGCACTTCGCTGAGAGTTTTGGGCCAGCGGGCCGAGGCGCGCCGCGCATTGCTCGACAGTTACACGCGCGCGATTGCCGTGCGCGATGGCCGCGTTGTGACGATTGTGCGTCTGCGGGCGCAAATCCTTGGTGAGCTGGCGGCTCTGTCTGAGGCAGATGGCAATACGGGCCAAGCAGAGAGCTATCTGCGCTATGCGATCGACATTCTTCAGGCGCAATATCCAGAGCGGCGCGCGGTTAGCGGGGCAAAAGCGCGGCTGGCGTCATTCCTGCTGCGCAAAGGTAAAGAAGCGCAGTCGCTGGCGCTGTATAATGAAGTAATTGATGAAAGCCTTGGCAAGCGTGATGCGGCCAGCGGCTTTGCCAATCAGCTCGTGCCTTATTTTCGCTATCTTGCGCCTAGGGTCGAAAATGATCCCGCGATTGCAGCGGATTATTTTAAAGCACTGCAAGTTTTGGTTCGCCCCGGCGTTGCAGAAACGCAGGCGATTTTGGCGCGTGAGCTTTCGGCCAGTTCGGATGAGGCCGCGCGCCTATTCCGCCAATCGACCGATTTGGCGCGCGAGATTGAACAGGTCCGCATTGGCGTGCGGGCGCTTAGCAATTCAGATAAGCCCGGCCTGGTCGTTGCGCAATTAGCCGAGCTGCAGGCGCGCCTCACCTCTCTGGAAAACCAGCAATTGCGCACTCAGGCTAAGCTGGGCGAGTTTCCCGAATATCGCGTGATTGCGCCCAAGGCTCTGACGCTCAGCGATTTCCGCAGCACATTGGGCGAGGGCGAGGCCTATTTGCGGCTTGCCAATGTGGGCGCTGATAGCTTTATGTTTGCTGTCAGTAAGACCGGCGTAAAAGCATTTCGCATTGATCTGCCAGAGGATGAAATCGATTTTCTAGTCGATGTGATCCGCTCTTCGATTTATTCGCAAGAAGGCGGCCGCTTGGTCACCTATCCGTTTGATATGGATGCAGCCCATGCGCTCTATAATGCGCTGCTCGCCCCGATGGCGGGCCAATTGGCGGATATGAAACATCTGATCTTTGAACCTGATGGCGCGATGCTGCGGCTGCCGCTGGATTTGCTGGTGGCGGATAAAGCCTCGGTGGATCGTTACGCTGCGCGCACGGTCGATCCAGAAGCGGATGCATTTGATTTTCGCGGGGTCAATTGGTTTGGCCGTGGCCGCTCAATCAGCACGGCGGTTTCAGCCAGCGCCTTTGTCGATGCGCGCGAGGCGCCTACCAGCAAGGCAGGACGCGAATATTTGGGCGTTGGCCGCAACGTGCCCGTTGGCGATGGCAGCGGCATCCGTGCCCTTGCGGTAAGCGGCAATGACACATGCGGGTGGAGCGCGCGTGAATGGAACCGGCCAATTGCTGACACGGAATTGTTCGCTGCTAGCCAAGTGGTCGGGGTGGACAAATCGCAGGTCCTCACCGGCGCGCAGTTCACCGATGATGGCCTCAAAGCAAAAGAGGATTTGTCTGATTTCAGGATCGTCCATTTTGCTACGCACGGCCTTGTAACACCGCCGCGCCCATCATGCCCCGCGCGCCCAGCCTTGCTGACATCTTTTGGCGGTGAAGGCTCTGACGGATTGCTGAGTTTCCAAGAAATTTTCGACCTCGATCTGGATGCTGATCTGATTATTCTATCGGCTTGCGATACAGCTGGCGGGGCGAGCATTGAGGCGACCAGAGCAGCCGGTGTCGGCAGCGGCGGCGGCACGGCTTTGGATGGGCTGGTGCGCAGCTTTATCGGTGCAGGCGGCCGCGCTGTTTTGGCCAGCCATTGGCCGGCGCCCGATGATTTTGATGCAACCGAACGCTTGATGAGCACGATGTTTAGCGAGGGAAAGACCCGTGACTTGGGTTCTGCTTTGCGCGCGTCGCAATATCGACTGATGGATGAGGCTAAGACCTCGCACCCATATTATTGGGCTGGCTTTGCGATCATCGGAGATGCCGCGCGGCCTTTGCTTAAGGGCAATACGAGGACCGCTGAGGCTCCGGCTGCAGCGCAAAACAACACAGATATGGCGGCAGAATAATAATGGAGAAAGCCATCACACCTCTACGCAGTTTTGCCCGTCATAAACGCACTGGCTACACAAGCATGGGCGGGATGATCGCCGCCTTAGGCCTCGCGATGCCGAGCATGGTGTCCGCCCAAGCCATTGGCGCGCCGACACGCGAGGAAGTGCAGCGACAGGAGGTTGAAACCGAACTGCGCTCCGATGCCAATTCGCTGTCTGTCGCCAGTCAGATTGAGCGTGCTCCGTGTCCGCTGGCAGCAACCCAATTTGCCGATTTGAAATTCACCTTTAGCCGCGCTGATTTCACCGGATTGGGCGGCGTCGATGCGGCGCTGCTGGACCCGGTGTGGAGCGAATATATTGGGCAAGAAATTCCTGTGGCCACCATTTGCGAAATCCGCGACCGGGCCGCTACATTGCTGCGAGCAAAAGGCTACCTCGCCGCTGTCCAAGTGCCAGAGCAGCAAATTGGTGAAGGCGCGGTAAAGTTTGATGCGATCCTTGCGCGGATCAAAGCGGTGCAAGTGCGCGGCGATGCTGGAAACAACGCTGGCATGCTGGGTCGTTACCTTGATAAATTGCAGGGCCAGCCAGTCTTTAATGCCAATGATGCAGAGCGTTATTTGCTGCTGGCGCGCGATATTCCGGGCCTTGATGTGCGCCTGACCTTGCAGCCTTTGCCTGCCGATAAAGGCGGCGCGCCCGGCGATGTTGTGGGCGTGTTCGATGTGGCCAGCCAGCCTGTCATCATCGACACCAATATCCAGAACTTTGGATCACCAGCCGCTGGCCGGTTCGGCGGCTTGGTGCGTTTGCGCGCCAATGGTCTGACAGGGCTTGGTGATGAAACCATGCTCAGCGCCTATTCTGCGCAAGATTGGGATGAGCAATTGGTTGTGTCTGGTCATCACGAGTTTCGTGTTGGTTCTGAGGGACTGACTTTTGGCGTGGCGGGAACCATGGCCTATTCTGAGCCCGATATTCCTGGCCCTGACTTGTTCCGCTCTGAAACTTTCGTTGGGTCCGTATATGGTCGCTATCCGATTTTGCGCGGACAATCGCAAAATCTCGTGGTGTCAGCTGGCGCAGACTTGATCAATCAGAACGTTGATTTCAGCGGAATCGATTTTAGCAATGACAAATTGCGGGTTGGCTATGCACGGGTTGATTATGCGGGAATGGACCGCAATTCGATCAATGGCGTCGGCGGCTTTTCCTCAATCGAACCCGCGCATTCTTACAGCGTGGCTTTGGAAGTGCGCAAAGGAATCGATATTTTGGGCGCAAGCCCCGGGTGCGGGGTTGGCTTCGCCAATTGCCTTGTGCCGGGTGCACAAGTGCCCAGCCGCCTTGATGGTGATCCCACCGGCCTGCTGATCCGCGGCGAGACCAATGCAACCTTCCGCGCAACGCCTCTGTTTGGTGTCAGCGCCAAGGCTCGGTTCCAATATTCACCCGACGCCTTGCTAAGTTACGAGCAATTTTCTGGCGGCAATTACACCGTTGGACGCGGGTATGATCCAGGCGCGATTATCGGCGACAATGGCATCGGCGTTCAGTTTGAGGCGTTTTATGGATCGCTGGTTCCGGCCACTCCTGATCAGGCAGCGGTTCAGCCGTTTATCTTCCTCGATCTGGCGCGGGTATCGCTCAACAATGTGGCGAATGATTTTGACCGGCTGACGTCGGGCGGCGCCGGCATGCGCATGTCAATCGGCCGCCAAGCGGTGCTCGACGTGCTCGCTGCCGTGCCGTTCGAGCAGACGAATTTGGCCACGAATAAGGGCAGCGCGCGGGTCTTGATGTCGCTGACTGTACAATTGGCGCCTTGGTTCAAATGAGCCGGCGGGAGAGCATGATGACGAGCAAAACAATGAACTCGAACCAACGCACAGCGCGCAAACGCTGGCTTGGCAGTGGATCCGTTTTGGCAGGCGCGACAGCTCTTGTTGCGCTTTCCAGCGCTAGCGAAGCGCAGGCCCAATCAACTATGGTTGCGCCGCGAATGCAGAATGCAGCTCCCAATGTTTTGGCCGCGCGCCAAATGGTACAGCGCGCTGCGCCCAGAGAGACCGCTGGTGAGACAGTTTCTATCCCGCGTGTGCAGCAAAACCTCCCGAACAATCAGGCGATCCTGCCCAATGCGCGCGTCAATATGGTTGCGCCGACCCAGCAGCAGCAAATCAACATTGCGCCGGCTCCAGCAGCCCCGTCTACGCCCGCCGCCAATGGCCTCTCCGTGCCTATTCCCCAAGCCCAGGGTACGCAGCAAACCGGCTTTTCCGTGCAGCCGTTAGCAGCTTCGGTATCGGGCGTTGCGGGGATCAATGTGTCTGCTGAGGCGGCCTTTGATGATGCGCGGATCGATTTTATTGCCGGTATTGCCGTTGATACCGTCGACGTGCTGGCATCGTCTGCCATCATTGATTGGACAACAGATACCGCGGGCGCAGCCGGTACAGAGGTCAGTTTTCTGAATGCGGGTAGAAACCTCGCATTCGTCTCATCAAATCAATCCGACTATACGGTTCTCAACCGTGTTTTCACCCCAGGATTTGACAGCGCAATCCGCATTGACGGCAATGTCACATCGACCGTTCAGGGCGGAATAACCGGCGGCAATATCTGGTTCTACAGCCCTGGCGGCATTGTCATTGGTTCCAATGCGGCGTTCAATATTGGCAGCTTGCTTCTCACCACCAGCGCGCCTGATCCGCTTGATGTGGGGGGCAATTTCGATGTCAGTTTTCTCGGCACGCCTGATACGAACTCTTTCATTCGGATTGAGGATGGCGCCTCGATCACGGCCAATAATAACAATTCCTATATCGCTATGGTTGCGCCGCGTATTGAGCAAAACGGCGAGGTTCGCGCCAATGGGTCGATTGCTTATGTGGCCGCTGAACAAGCCACATTGACGATCGATAACGGGCTTTTCGACATTAGTGTCGATGT
>JALZVZ010000038.1 GCA_023299945.1 Altererythrobacter sp.
TGATGGCAAGGGTTTTGGCCCGTATAAAATCAAATGCACCATGTGGCGCGACGGCGATAAGGTCATCCTCGATTTTGACGGAACCGATCCGCAATCCGCTGCCTCGATCAATTTCCTGCTGAATGAGAACATGTTCAAAATGTTCTTCGGGATTTATATGATCATGGTCTTCGATCCGCAGATTCTGTTCAATGACGGTTTCTACGATTTGATTGAGGTTCGTATTCCAGAAGGGTCGCTGCTCAAACCGCAATTCCCCGCAGCTTTGTCTGGCCGTACCCATGCTTTGGGCCGCATCTTTGACATTCTGGGCGGATTGCTGGGCCAAGGCACGCCTGAATTCCTCAACGCCGCTGGCTTTAGCTCCAGCCCGCATTTGTTCTATTCCGGCTGGGATAACCGAGAGGGCAAAACGACAGACGGCAAGCCTGATTGGTTCCAATTATTCCAAATTGGCTTTGGCGGAATTCCTGGTCGGCCGCTGGGTGACGGACCTGATGGGCATTCGCTTTGGCCGGGCTTTACCAATGTTCCCAACGAGTTTCTGGAGCGTTACTTCCCGCTGCGGATTGAGCGTTATTCGACCGAACCGGACAGCGGCGGTGCAGGCCTACATCGCGGCGGAAACGGTATTCATATGACCTACCGTTTCCTGGCAGATGGCGCGATTGCGATCCATGATGACCGCTGGTTCGTGCCCCCTTGGGGCGTCAATGGCGGCCATCCCGGCGAGCGCGCAACCAAGATTTTGGAGCGCCTCGATGGCAGTAAAGAAATCGTGGGTAATAAGATCGAGGACGTCGAGGTGAAAGAAGGCGAGCTTCTGCACTTCATCACTTGGGGTGGCGGCGGCTGGGGCGATCCGTTGCAGCGCGATCCTGAATTGGTTGGCCTCGAAATTCGTCAAGGTCTTGTCACACCAAAAGGCGCAAAGGACTACGGCGTTGTGGCCGACGCTGATGGTATGATCGACACGGGCGCAACAGAGGCTTTGCGTGCCAAGATCACATCGGAGCGCGGCGAGCTTGAACTGTTCGATTACGGTCCTGGAATTGAAACCCTGCGCGCCAATTGCGAGGCGGAAACCGGCCTGCCTGCGCCGATCCAACCCGTATGGCATTCAGAAGAAATGCCGGAGGCAGCGGAGTGAGCATTCCACACAATTCTGGCGCATTAAACGGCCTGCGTGTTGTTGAAATGGGGCAGCTGCTGGCGGGCCCCTTCTGCGGCCAATTGCTCGGCGATATGGGCGCAGATGTTATCAAAATCGAGGCTCCGGGCAAAGGTGATCCTATGCGCGAATGGGGCCTTGGTGATGAGAAGGTCCAATGGGAAGTCATCGCGCGCAACAAGCGCTCTGTGACCTGCAATTTGCGCGTTGAAGGCGGTCAAGCCATTGCGCGTGAACTGATTGCCAAAGCCGACGTCCTGGTCGAGAACTTTAAGCCGGGTACGCTGGAGAAATGGGGCCTTTCGCCTGAGGAGCTCCACAAGACAAACCCCGGCCTGATCATCGCTCGCATGTCTGGCTATGGGCAGACGGGGCCTTATTCCACCCGTGCCGGTTTTGGCGGCATTGGCGAGGCGATGGGCGGTTGGCGTTATATCGTTGGCGATCCGGATCGTCCGCCTGCGCGCATGGGCGTGTCGATTGGCGATACGCTGTGCGCGACTTACGGCACAATGGGCGTGCTGGCCGCGCTGCATCACCGCGAGAAAACGGGCGAGGGTCAAGTCATCGACACCGCGCTTTATGAGGCGGTCCTGCAGGTCATGGAGGGGCTGGTTCCCGAATATGATTACAATGACCACATTCGCGAGCGTTCCGGTTCAATCTTGCCCGGTATTGCGCCCAGCAATGTCTATAGCTGCAAGGACGGCCCCTTTATGATCGGGGCCAATAATGATGCGATCTTTGCGCGTCTGGCCGATGCGATGGGGCAGCCTGAGCTGGCTGAAAATGTCGAGTACAAAACGCATCTGGCGCGCGGACGCAATCAAACCGTGCTGGATGATTTGATCAATGCGTGGACCGCGACCCTTACGATTGACGAGGTCGACGCGCTTATGATCGAGCACTCAATCCCGGCAGGGCGCGTCTACACTGCCAAGGACATGATGGACGATCCCCATTTCAAAGCGCGCGAGGCGATCATCGAGGTGGAGACCGAAGGGCGCGGTAAAATTAAGATGCAAAACGCCTTTCCGCGCTTCTCTAAATCTGCATCGGGCTTCCGCACCTCTGCACCAACGCATGCAGGGCAACATAATGCCGATGTCTTTGCCGATGTGTTCGGCTGGGACGCCGATACGTTAGCGCAAAAGCGGGAAGAAGGGCTGATTTAGACGCGCGATTTGCAATTAAGCGCGCACTACCTATGCTTAGGGTTCCCATTTTATGATTGGCATTCCGGCAGCGGCTCTTCCGTGCGCTCCACATATTGTCACACAAACAGCGAAGCATAGATCCAGTCCATGACATCCAAAGACGATTCTGCGATCACCCAGCCAATGACCGAATTGCCAATTGAACCGCCGATAGTCGACTTGCCAATTGATACGCATGACAAGGGTTTTTACGATGGTTTTAGTCGTGCGGTGACTATCCCTTCCAAGGTCATCGTTGCGCTGATCATTATGTGGGCGATCTTTTTTCCAGTCAGAGCCAGCGAAACGCTGCAAGCTGCCAACACATCAATCATTGCAAATTTCAGTGGTTGGTATGTCTATCTTGTCGCCGCACTTAGCTTGGTTTGCTTGGTCCTCGCATTGATGCCGCAATCGGGGCGTCTGCGAATTGGTTCAGCTGATGAGAAGCCGGAATTTGGCCGCTTTTCATGGTTCGCCATGCTGTTTGGTGCGGGGATTGGCATTGGGATGCTGACTTATTCCACCGGAGAGCCGCTCGCTCATTGGGTAAACAATCCTGATATTATTCGAGGTACATTGGAAGCAGGATCAGCAGAAGCCGTGCGACCTGCTTATATCTATACATTCTTGCATTGGGGCTTTGCCGCTTGGGGAACTTATGCGCTGGTGGGGCTGGCGATTGGTTATGTCTCCTATCGCCGCGATTTGCCGCTGACTATCCGCTCCAGCCTTGCGCCTTTGTTTGGAACATCAATGTCAGGCCCCGCTGGGCACTTGGTCGATATTGTCGCGGTTGTGGCAACGATTTTAGGTGTATCGGTGACAATGGGGCTGGGCGTCGAGCAATTTGTCGCTGGCCTCAGCCGTGTTGGCCTTGGCGATTGGTTGATGACAGAGGGCGCGGATGGCAAGGCATCGGCTAGTACAGCCGCGATTATCGTATCGCTATTGGTCTTGGTGGGAGCCTCCACCATTAGCGCCTTGTCGGGCGTCGGGCGCGGGATCAAATGGCTCTCCAACCTCAATATGGCCTTGAGCTTTGCATTGCTGGCTCTGTTCGCGATTGTTGGATCGGGGCTTTATGGTTTGAAGCTGCTGGGCATCGGCATTTGGGACTACATC
>JALZVZ010000039.1 GCA_023299945.1 Altererythrobacter sp.
AGCCAAGCAATCCCAGCAAAAGCTGGGGCAAACAATACGATTTTCATCGTCACCATGAATGCCGTGCCCATCAGCAAGGCAAAGGCAACAATGGCGGTTATGCTGAGCCTTGAGCGGGCAAGAATGGCAAGCGCGCTCATCGAGAATGCGGTCGCAATTGGATCGGTGCGGAATGACCAGCCATGCTGCATAACATAGGCGGCGGTGACATAGGCAAGCGCGCAGGTCAGCGCATAAGGCAGGGATACGAAACGGCGTGCGATTGTGACGATGGCTGCACAAGTCATGGCCTCTGCCGCAAGCATAAACATCCGAGCAATTCTAATCTGATCAACGCCCGCCATATCCAGCGGAACCAGCCACGCGAACATGCGCACATGCAGTGATTGCAGCGGCAGGGTTAGCTCTCCGCGAACAAAGGTGTGAACTTGCCCCAAGAAGTGGAACTCATCCCAATTAATTGAGCGGGTCAGCACAAGGTTCAAATGCAGGATAAGGACAAAACCCAAGGCCAGCGCAGGCCAAATGCTCACGCCAAGCGATTGCCTTTGCGGCTTGACGTGGCCGCGACCTAAAATGGTGCTGGAAGGGGCTGAGCTCGCCATCGAAACGTTTCAGCCTTCCCTGCGTTTTAGCGAGGTGGTCTCTGCATTAGAGGGGGTGATCTCAGCTTTGGCCTCGTCATCTCTGCTTTGGCCTTGGCTTAGATTCTCGAACCTATCACGCAATTGGCGCAGCTCCAGCAGGTTTGCCTCAATCAACTTGCGGTTGGAGGATACCAGATCCGCCAATACGCCCAAAATGCACAGCAACACGCCAATGACCAGCAAGGCCCCGCCGATGACCAGTGACTGGATATGTCCGTCGCCTTGGCCATTGAGGTAAAACCAACCAAACCGCAGGATCGGCAAAGCGCCGGTTGCAGCCACTAGCATGCCTGCTCCAGCAAAGGCCCGTAGCGGTTTATAGGTTGTATAAGCGCGCACCATCGTCACGCCTTGGTTCATGATGAACTTTGGCACAGACTTGAACAGCCGCGAGGGGCGCATGGTTTGATGGGTGCGGATCGGCACTCCGATAACTGCCATGCGTTTGCGGCCTGCTTGGATGAGCATATCGGTGGTGTAGCTAAATTCAGTTGTGATCGTGATGCGCTGGGCTGCATCGCGGCTAAATGCGCGAAAGCCGCTAACGGCATCGGTGATATCGGTACCGGAAAGTTTGCGCACGATAAAGCTGCCAAGGCGCTGCAAGCGGCGCTTGACCGGGCCGAAATACGCATTGTCTGCAACGCCGCGGTCGCCCACAACGATGTCAGCTTTACCTGCTAGAACGGGCGCAACCAGCTTGGCGATGTCCTCGCCTTCATATTGGCCATCGGCATCTGTGTTGACGATAATGTCGGCGCCCTCTGCCAAAGCGCGGCGCACGCCATTTTGAAACGCAGCAGCCAGCCCTTGATTGCAGCGGTGGGTAACAATGTGTTGAACGCCCCAGCGGGCGGCAACACCAGCGGTATCATCGCTGGAGCCATCATCAATGACCAGCAATTCAATGGTATCAACCCCGGCAATCGCGCGCGGCAGCTTGGCAATGGTTGCCGGCAGGCTCTCCGCCTCGTTGAGGCATGGGATTTGAATAATCAGTTTGGTCATGCGTGACGCCTATTTCCCTCGGTACATTTCGCCTTTTGACGGGTGGGAATTAAGGAACCGTAAACCATAAGTGGTTGCGCTTGATTTTTTATGACTAAAAGCCGAGAGCGCGCGGTGTGCTTTTGACCTCATTTGAAAGACAATCAGCTTGCAACAATCTGCCCGTGCGGGCCTCCTCTATGCCGTTGCCGGCTTTGCGATCCTTTCGATGGGCGATGCAATTGTAAAATCCATGGCGGGGGTTTGGCCGGTTTTGCCGGTCGCAGCACTGCGTTTCACAATTGCGGCGATTGGCCTGTCGTTGCTTCTATGGATGCAAGAGGGGCGGACAGCTTTTAGGCCTTTGAACCCTGGATTGCAGATTGCGCGCGGCGTTTGCCTTGCATTTGCAAGCCTGTGTTTCTTTTCTGCGATCTATTTGATGCCTTTGGCTGAGACGATGGCCATTGCTTTTATCGCACCCATTTTGACCGCTATTTTCAGCGGACCGATGCTTGGAGAAAAAGTACGCCTGCCGGTCTGGATTGTCTCTGCGATTGCGTTTGGCGGTGTCATGCTGATCCTGCGCCCCAATCTGGAAGAAATCGGCTGGCCAGCGATCTTGCCAATGATCTCTGCGGTATTCTTTGCCATGATGGTGGTGCTTAATCGCAAATCAGCAGGGCAGGGTAGCGCGTTATCTATGCAAGTTTTTGTCGCTAGCGGCGCTGCGTTGATTCTGGTCACAGCGACGGTGGCTGCTAAGCTTTCCGGCATACCAGAGCTCGATTTTGGTTGGCCTAGTTTGGATGTGGTGCTGCGCTGCTGCGTTGTTGCGATCACTGCCAGCACTGCGCATTGGCTTGCCTATATGGGAACGATGCGCGCGGGTGCTGCGCAAATTGCGCCTGCGATTTATGTCCAAATGCTGGTCGCAATCATTATGGGCTGGTGGTGGTTTGATGATGTGCCTGATTGGATAACTTTGGTGGGCGCAGGGATCATTATTTCTGCCGGGCTTATCCTATGGCGTCACAACCTATCTGAAGAAGCGCGGGAAAAACGCGTTTGAGCCCGTCGATTTTTCCAGCTAAGTGCACGCGATATTCACGAAAGGCGCGCTAAGGCGGCGCAGATTTCAACCTTCTGGGGCAATAAATAATGTGCGGAATTATTGGCATCGTGGGCGATGCACCTGTTGCGGACCGTTTGGTCGATGGCCTGAAACGAATGGAATATCGTGGGTATGATAGCTCCGGTATTTGCACAATTGTGGACGGCCAATTGGTTCGCCGCCGGGCAGAAGGCAAACTGGCCAACCTTGTTGAGGTTCTCAAACATGATCCTGCTGACGGCCTGATTGGTATCGCTCACACACGATGGGCAACACACGGCGCCCCGACCAGCAGTAACGCGCATCCCCATGCCACTGAAGAAGTGGCATTGGTGCACAATGGGATCATCGAGAACTTTCGCCCTTTGCGCGAACAAATGGCTGGTGAAGGCCGCAATTTCGAAAGCCAAACTGATACAGAGGTCGTCGTGCATCTGGTCTCGCGCGAAGTGGAAAAGGGGCGCTCTCCGCAAGAGGCCGTGCGCGAAGTTCTGCCGCAATTGCGCGGCGCTTTTGCGCTAGCGATCGCGTTCAAAAGTCACCCTGACATATTGATCGGTGCGCGGCTGGGGTCGCCCTTGGTCGTGGGTTACGGCGAGGGTGAAATGTTCCTTGGATCAGATGCGCTAGCACTCGCGCCGCTGACGCAGAAAATCGCCTATTTGGAGGAAGGCGATTGGGTCGTTCTGACTAAGTCTGGCGCGACGATTTATGATGCAGAGAACAATGAGGTTACCCGCGAGGTGCAAGCATCAGGCGCGACAGCTGCGGCGATAGAAAAAGGCAATTATCGCCACTATATGCAGAAAGAAATTTACGAGCAGCCTACCGTTGTGGCGCAAACGCTCGGTTCTTATCTGCGCCGCGAGGACAATTCTGTGGCCCTGCCGCAGTTCGACTTTGATCTTACTGCGATTAAACGCATAACCATCGTTGCTTGCGGAACGTCTTATTACGCCGCCATGGTTGCCAAATATTGGTTTGAGCAATTTGCGCGCGTCCCAGTGGACTTGGATTTCGCCAGCGAATTTCGTTACCGCGATCCTGTGCTGGAAGATGGCGGATTGGCGCTGTTTATTTCGCAAAGCGGCGAGACTGCCGACACTTTGGCGGCTTTACGCCACTGCAAAGAAAACGGCCAAATTATTGGCGTTGTGGTCAATGTTCCGACCAGCTCAATGGCGCGTGAAGCTGATCTGCTGCTGCCCACTCATGCGGGCCCTGAAATCGGTGTTGCCTCGACCAAGGCTTTCACCTGCCAGTTGGCCGTTCTCGCTGCCCTGGCTGCGCATATGGCCGTGAAAAAAGGTCTGATGAGCCGCGAAGAAGAGCAAGAGGTCGTAAAGCATTTGCTGGAGGCTCCCGCAGCGCTGAACGCAGCGCTGGATCATGACGATGACATTGCCGCCATGGCGCATTTGATCGCGCCGGCACGCGATGTGCTGTATCTTGGACGCGGGCAGGATTACCCCCTCGCAATGGAAGGTGCGCTAAAGCTGAAAGAAATCAGTTACATTCACGCCGAAGGTTATGCATCGGGCGAGATGAAGCACGGGCCCATTGCGCTGATTGATGAGGCTGTGCCGGTGATTGTTCTCGCGCCGTCGGGGCCTTTGTTTGAGAAAACCGTATCGAACATGGAAGAGGTTCGCGCACGCGGCGGTCAGGTTGTTTTGATCTCTGATGCTGAAGGATTGGCTCTGGCAGGCGAGGGCTGCATCGCGACCATTGAAATGCCCAATGTCCACCCTTTGATCGCGCCGCTGGTTTATTCCGTTCCGGTTCAATTGCTCGCCTATCATACGGCCTGCGTGAAGGGCACAGATGTGGATCAACCCCGCAATCTAGCAAAGTCCGTTACCGTTGAGTGATCCATTGGTCAGGGCGACAGGCGGGTGCCATTGCGGCGCAGTGCGTTTCAGCGTTGCGGTAAAGCAAGATAGCGAGATGCTCGATTGCAATTGCTCCATATGCTCGCGCTTTGGGTATCTCCACCTGTTTGTTTTGCATGGAAATTTTGTGCTGGATTCGGGCAAGGATGCGCTATCAAGCTATCGCTTTGGTAGCATGAATGCCGATCATATTTTCTGCAAAATTTGCGGTGTTAAGAGTTTTTATCAACCACGTTCGCACCCTAATTCCTTCAGCGTAAATTACAGCTGCCTCGATCAAGATCATGGCCTGCGAACCACGATCACCCCGTTTGATGGTCAGAACTGGGACAAATCAGCCGCTGCAAAGGGGCTTGGTTAAAGCCCTATTACCGTCGATTTTTCTTCGTAAAATTGCGCTATACTTTACCGGTCAATAACCTTTCGCATTGTATGGCCGTGTGGTGAGCACGCGTACAAACTCCTCTATTGGGTCAAAAAAGGACCTCTCAATCCCGGTCATTCTTGGTTTCGAGAATGTCGCGGAGGGCCCGTCGGCGCAATTGCGTGCATTGCAAATTGCATCACTCAGCCAATATTCTTGGAAATCGCTGCTCGGCGCGCCCATCGCCGCTGTGTTCACGATCCTGCTTTACCTTCCTTATGTCGAACCGCTGTTGCTCGGCTTGTGGACCCTTTTGCTGGCCACTGTTCACGTGCACGGGTTTTTCCTCGCGAACCGAATTATCACTGAGAACGACCAGAATCATAACAGTAAGTTCCTGCCTCGGTTTATCCGTATTCCTGTTTTGGCGGGGCTTACTTGGGGGGCAGGACTGCTCGGGTTTGGCTTTTTTGGAACCAGCTTTGAGCTGCTCGCACTTTGGAGCCTGGTCGCAATTTTGATGATAAGTTCAGCGTTGTTCTTCAACGCTATTCCGCTTTTGACATTGGTGTTTTCTAGCATTGTAGCGGTGGCGGCGAGTGTTAGCTTCGGCTTGCAAGGGCAATGGGCGTCACTGATGATTGCTGTAGTGCTTCTCGGGGTGCTCATATCGGGAACCGTTATGGCGTCGCGAACGTATCTCAACGCCTACCTCAGCGAACATGGCGAGGCTGAAAAGGATGAAGTGGTGTCCTTGCTGCTGCGCGAGTTTGAAGAGAATGAGGCGGATTGGCTTTGGCAGATTGATACAGCCCGCCGTGTGCGTTCTGTTTCTCCGCGCTTTGCTTATGCGCTTGGCCGCGAGCAAAGCGATGCGGAAAGCAAGCCGCTGGCAGAATTGATTGCAGGGGATAGCTGGGACACGGGGCAGTTTGCCAGCAGTCTGCATGATCTTGTGGAAATGCTGAAGCATCGCCGCAGTTTCTCTAGTCAGATCGTCAACGTCACGATCAAGGGCAAGTCGCGTTGGTGGGAATTGTCTGGCACACCGATGCTTGATGAACGCGGCAATTTCACTGGTTTCCGCGGCGTTGGCTCAGATGTAACGGAGCAACGCGAAACCTCTGAGAAGATCGCTTATCTTGCGCGGTATGACACGCTGACATCATTGCCGAATAGGCTGCAGGTTAATGAGGCTTTGCAAGAAGCGCTGTATTATGCCGAAAAGTGGCGCACGCGCTGTGCGTTCCTAATGATCGATCTCGACCGGTTTAAGGCGGTGAATGATTCGCTGGGGCATATGGTTGGCGATAAATTGTTGGCGCTGGTGTCTAGCCGCTTGGAATCCATCGCAGGCGAAGAGTTCTTCTGCGGCCGCTTGGGCGGGGATGAGTTTGCCATTGTTATCCAAGATTCGCGCGAACGCGAGGTTGTCGAACGTCTGGCGCAGAGCGTTATCGATGAATTATCGCATCCGTATAAGGTTGATCATCATACTTTATATGTCGGTGCAAGCGTCGGCTCAGCTGTTGGTCCGCGAGATGGTAACAGCGTCGAAGAGCTGATGCGCAATGCCGATTTGGCGCTCTACCGGGCCAAGGATGAAGGCGGCGGTGAACACTTCCAGTTCGAGCCGTTTCTGCATGCCTCTGCCGATGAGCGCCGCCAGCTTGAGGCGTCATTGCGTGAGGCGCTGAAGAATGATGAGTTTGTGCTTCATTACCAGCCAGTTGTTGGTGCAACTGACGAAGATATCGTCAGTTTTGAGGCATTGCTGCGTTGGAATAGCAAGGACCACGGATTTGTAAGTCCGGCCAAATTTGTTCCATTGGCGGAAGAAACACGATTGATTGTGCCGATCGGTAAATGGGTGCTCCGTCAGGCATGTATGGAGGCGAGTAATTGGCCAACTCACGTCAAAGTAAACGTGAATGTATCGCCTGAGCAGTTGCTGGAACCAGGCTTTGCCGATGAAGTCGTGCGGGCCCTCAGTGACAGCGGCCTGCGTCCTGAACGGCTCGAGGTTGAAGTGACTGAGAGCATCTTCTTGCGCGACGCAAGCATTGCGCGCGCGGCGCTGGAACAAGTTATGGCACTTGGTTGCAGCATCGCATTGGATGATTTTGGCACTGGCTATTCCTCGCTCGGTTACCTGCGCAAGATGCAATTCTCGACCATCAAAGTTGACCGCACCTTTGTTCAAGGCGCAGCAGAGGGTGCGGCAGAGAGCATCGCGATTATTCGAGCCGTCGTTGCCATGTCGCAAAGCCTTGAGGTGACCACAACCGCAGAGGGCGTCGAAACAGCGGAAGAGGCCACGCTCATACGCAGCCTTGGTTGTGATAAAATCCAAGGGTATTATTTCGGCCGGCCAATGCCCGCGGCCGATGCGCGCAAAATTTTCACGCGGAAAAAAGAGCTACGCCGCGCTTGATACAGACGGCTTAGGTCGGGGCTCTATGCGGCGATCATTCCTGCGATCACACCCTCAAACAGACGTGACCCATCTTCTCCGCCTAGCTCCGCGGAAATGGCGCGTTCTGGGTGCGGCATCATGCCCAGCACATTGCCTGCTTGATTGACGATGCCGGCGATATCGCGGCGCGATCCATTGAGTTTTTCAAGGTAGCGCACCGCCACGCGACCATCGCCTTCTAAGCGGTCGAGTGTGGCTTCGTCGGCGAAGTAATTGCCATCGTGATGCGCGACGGGAACGCGGATTTCCTCATCTTTGCCGTAGGCTTTGGTGAAGACTGTAGCATTGTTTTCAATGCGCAAGGAGACGGTGCGGCAAATGAAGTTCTGACTGGCATTACGCATCAATGCACCGGGCAAAAGACCGCTTTCGGTTAGCACCTGAAAGCCGTTGCATACGCCCAAAACCGGCACGCCTTTGCCAGCGGCCTCGATGATCGATTGCATGATCGGGCTGTTCGCCGCCATTGCGCCAGAACGCAGATAGTCGCCGTAAGAAAAGCCGCCGGGCAAAGCGATAAAATCAAGATTATCGGGCAGGGTTGGGTCGCCGTGCCAAACACGTATTGGCGCAGTGCCTGAGATTTGCTCAATTGCCACCGCCATATCGCGGTCGCAGTTTGATCCAGGAAAAGTGACAACGGCGGCGCGAAATGCCATCAGGCGGGCTCCACCTGATCCAGTTTCTCGACCACGTAGTCTTCGATTACCATATTCGCGAGCAGCTTTTTGCACATGTCATCAAGCGCTGCGTCGCTGGTGTCATCGGCGACATCAAGATCGATAGTGCGGCCAATGCGCACTTCATTGACGCCTTCAAAGCCGAGGCCCTCGAGCGAATGATGCACTGCGCGCCCTTGCGGGTCGAGAACACCGGGCTTTAGCTGAACAAGAACACGTATTTTCATTGCCTATTGCCTTCGCGTTGGATCACGCATCGTCTTTGTTTGAAATGCTAAGCAATCCTATAACGTTCGCGTCTCAGCGTGCAATCACTTGGCGCGCTCTTTCCACCTATGATCGGCCGATCACATGATAGGCGGCGCCGAAGGTGCGTTGATATCCTCGTCTGGCCCAGCTTCTTTTGGTAAAACCAGGATTTCCACTGCTTGCGCTGCGGGTAGGTATTTTTCCGCCGCGGCCTGAATGTCTTCACCGGTCAGGCCCTTAATAATGTCGGGCGCTGCAAAGAAACGCCCCAGACGGTCCGTCTCGCTTTGCGCACGGTCAGCCAGACCCATCCAACCGCCCAAGGATTTGAGCGCATTGTCATAGGCCTCCAGCGCGGGTTGGCGCGCCCTATTCAAAGTGTCCTCATCCAATGGCTCGGCCAGCAAATTGGTGAGCATTGACGCAATCGCGGCGCGGGTGGGCTCAACTTCTGCAACATCGATGGACGCAGTCAGTCCGAAAGTGCCGTAACCGGGATATATCCGCGATGTGGAAGAGCCAGCAGAAGGTGAATACGCTTGGCCTAAATCCTCTCGCAATTGTTCCTGCAGTTTCAACCTGACCACACGTGCCAATAGGCTGAGCCTCAAATCTTCCGCCAAATCGCTGTCGTCAGTTGTTGGCCAGATCATTCGGATAACGGCCTGATCCGGCTCGCCAGTGTGCCTGATAATGCGCTGGCTGCGATCGGCGGTGAAGCTGCGCAGGCGCGCCTCGTCGCGCGGTAGAAATTCAGCTTCGCGAGTGGGTAAAGCGCCCAAAGTGCTGGCGACAACTGCAATGGCCGAATCCTCATCCAGATCGCCAACCAGCGCAATTTCTATCGCTCCATTGGCCAATCTGTCGCCAATATCTTCTTTCAGCTTGGCAAAGCTGCGCGCTTCGTAAGCCTCCTCGCTTTGCAATGAAAAGCGTGGGTCATTGTCTGACAAAATACCGCCCAGCGCATTGCCGAGAGCTCGGCCCGGGGTTCCATCTATATTTGCAAAGAAATTATCGATTGAGCGGCCATAGCGCTCCTCGCCTTCCTTGCGGTAACCCGGATCGGTCAGAGCAGCGGCCAGCAATTGCATTTGCAGCGTCAAGTCTTGCGGAATGGTCGATCCGCTCATGCTAAACCGGTCAGCGCCTGCGCCAGTTGAGGCCGAGACGCGCTTGCCAGCAAGGATCGTCGCAAGCTCGTCTTGACTGTGTTTGCCAAGTCCGCCTGCGGACAACGTGCCCACCAAAGCCGTTTTGAGCGGGTCTTCTTTTGTGTTGAGCAACTGCCCGCCATCAATCCCGACACGGAATTGGATTTGATCTTCGCGAATATCGGTTTGTTTCAGTGTTAACCGTACGCCATTGCCGAAGCGGATATAACGGAAACCTAGCTTCTCATCGCGCGTGTCTGAAACAATCTCACCGGATCCGCCAAAGTCAGTGTAGCCAAACTCCGCCGCCTCCTCGAATTTGGGCGCAGTGATTGGCATAGCCCGAACTGTGTCCCATGCGCTGCGCAAAGCCTGTTCGCCGCCCTCCGGTGCTGCGCGCCCGGCAAATCGTATCAGCGGATCGTAAAGCGGGGTCGCATCATCAGCGACAGCTGCCATTGCGCTTTCCGGCGTGATTTTGTTTGCATAAGCCTCGAACCGCTCAAGCGAGGATTGGGGCGTGGTGGGAATACGGTCATTTTGTACCAAGCCAAGTGCGCCTCCGACAAAAGCGCCATTGCTGCGTGTGTCTGCCGCACGGGCTGCGGCTTCTAGGCCAGAACGCCGCTGTGCGATTTGCTCAGCGACTTCTGCTTCGGAAAAGCCGAAAGCCATCGCTTTGCGCAATTCCAGCGTTGCGGCGGTAAGCCCGGTTTCCCAAGTCCCATCAGCTGTGTTGACTGATAGCGCGGTCTGGCGTGCATCTTCAAACACATTGCTAACGCCAAATCCGGCACTTCGGAAAGGTGCGTTCTCACCGCGAGCAAGCTTCGCCAAGCGGCGGTTGATAATGCCATAGCCAATGCTGCGCTGCATTGCCGCCTGCCGGTTGGCGGTATTGTCAGGCCGATCCATCCAAGTTGCGTAGCGCCAGACTTGTAAGCTTTCTGACAAGGCTGGATCGGTGTAAATATCCGTTTCGCCGCGGCGCTCAATATCAATCGGGCCTGTGACGGGGTCAATCGGTGCAGGCGCAGCGTTTTGCCAGCTGCCAAAATGCTTTTGAACAGCCTGCCGCATCGCCTCGACCGCATAGTCGCCGACAATCACCAGTGTCGCATTGCTCGGCACGTAGGTGCGCTCGTAAAAACCGCGCAGATCAGCGGCGGTGGCGTTTTCCAAAATATCGAGCGTGCCAATGGGCAGCCGATCAGCATAGCGCGCACCCGGAGTGGAAAATTCAAGATTGTCTTCCAGATTACGATAGGCAAAATTACGCCGGTCGCGCCGCTCAGCAAGGATGACACCGCGTTCCCGCTCCACTGCTTCTTCGCTTATCGTCAGTTCGCTAGCGGTTTCCCGCATAATCATCAGCACGGTGTCGAGCAAATCGGCGTCATTGCGCGGCAGGTTGAGCATGTAAGTGGTGGCTTCAAGACCGGTAGAGGCATTGGTGTCTGCGCCAAAGGCAAGTCCCTCACGTTCCAACAATTTGATCATCTCGCCCTCAGGCACATTCTTGGAACCATTGAACGCCATATGCTCAACAAAATGCGCAAGGCCTTGCTCGCTGTCGGTTTCATCGAGCGATCCTGAATCAAGATGCAGCCGAACTAAAGCGGTTCCCTCCGGCGTGCCATTTTCGCGCAATGCAACCTTCATCCCATTGGGCATGACATAAAGGCGGTAGGATGGATCGATCGGCAGATCAGTCGCTTCAAAAGGCCAGACTTGTTCGCCTGTATTCGCCATCTGTGGCGATGTGGCAGAAACGGCTACTTCAGGCGCGGCGACCTCCTCTTGCGAGGCAGAAGCGTCAGTGTCTTCAGCAGAGAGAGGAGCCGCTACGAGCGCAGCTAAGGCGACAGTGGTTTTGAGTAAAATTCGCATGGATAATAGCTGCCCTAAGCCACGCTTGCTGACAAGAGGCTGAATTGAAGGTTTTATGCGACAATACTCAGGCGAATGCCCACGCAAAGCGAAAATCTTGCCCAAGAGCCCGGCGCGGCCTAGGATGTGGCTCGGGGCGAAAAGCCATCGGTGGGGGGATTGTTTGTGGCCGATCTATTTATTAGTTATTCTCACTTGGACCGGCCGCGCTGTATCCAGCTGCGTGATGCGCTCGAGGCGTTAAAGCTTGATGTTTGGTCCGACGCTGGAATTGATGCAGGCGACAATTTTGACCGCAAGATCGAGCAGGAGATCGACGCTGCGAAAGGCGTCATGGTCCTGTGGTCGGCCAATTCGGTGGAATCCAATTGGGTCCGCAATGAAGCGCGCTCAGGCGCTGAGCGTGAGCAATTGGTCGCGGTGCAATTGGATGAATGCACACTGCCATTGGAATTCCGCTCAATCCACACAGAATCTTTGCGCGAAGGGGCGGAAAAATCTGGTGATGCTGTTTGGTATCGCTTGCTGGAACGGATTGGTAAAATAGTCGATCGCCCGGGCATTGCTTCATATGCGCGGATGCATGCCGAGGACGCCGATATCGCTTCATGGCGCAAATGGCTGGCGCAATACGGCAGTGATCCTCTGGCCGAAGATGTATTGGAGAGTGTTATCGGCTCTGCCAATCCAGAAATGCGCCGACAACTGGCCGAAGAAAAGGCCAAGCGAGCAGCATTAGAGGCTGAGCTTGATGAATTGCGCCACAGTTCAAAAGCGCATTCAGGCGAGATTGCGACCTCTGCACGTGAAGGGGCGCGGCTCAAGCACGATCTAGAGAAGGCTCAGAACGAACTCAGCGCAGCAGAGGTTGAAATTGACCGTATGCGTGAAACAGCGGGCCTTGGTCATGAGCGCGGGTTTTGGGAGAGCGACAGCTCCGCTGTTGGTCTGGTGCTTGATGAGCGGCTGGGCGTTTACGTTGGCGCGCTCTTGTGGGTGTTGTCGATTTGGTTCCTGTGGGAGCCTGTAAGGCTGCTGATGCAGGATAGGGCGGGGCTGACCACGATCACGCTGATGATCCTTGGTATTATTTTCCTACTTGTTCCTACGATTATCGTTTCCATTCGCATTTTCCTTCACCGCAAGGCGATGCAGGCAGCTGCAATGGCGCAAGCAAGCTTTGATGCCGTCGATGATATGGACGCAGCATCACAGCGGTCTCAATCCAAGCAGATGATTGAGCAAGACGAAGGCAGCGAACCTCTAGGTGAGGCTGTCAGCGAAATCGATCCAACCAAGGCTGAATAAGCCGCGCTTTTATTTTTTAGTAGGAGGTGAGCCGCGCAAACGTGTGCGGTGGCTGGACAGATCGAGCACTTCACCAGGGCTATTCTCTTCATTTTGCAACAGGCCAAGACGACGCGCTACCTCTTGATAGGCTTCTTCTTCGCCGCCCAAATCTTGGCGAAACCGGTCCTTATCTAGCTTTTCGCCAGAATTCATATCCCACAAACGGCACCCATCTGGGCTGATCTCGTCCGCCAAAATAACGCGGCTAAAATCGCCGTCGAAAATGCGGCCAAATTCCAGCTTGAAGTCGACAAGGCGAATGTCGACGCCCGCAAACATCCCGCACATGAAATCATTCACGCGGATTGCCATAGCGGCGATATCCTGCATTTCTTCAGGCGAGGCCCAATTGAAGCAAGCGATATGTTCCTCTGAGATCAAAGGATCACCAAGCGCATCGTCTTTATAATAATATTCGATCAGCGTGTGGGGCAGCTGCACGCCTTCTTCAAGGCCAAGTCGCTTGCAGATTGAGCCAGCGGCAACATTGCGGACAACCACTTCGATCGGAACGATTTCGACCTGACGTACCAATTGCTCGCGCATGTTGAGGCGGCGGATGAAATGCGTGGGGATGCCAATATGGGCAAGGCGGGTGAACACATGCTCGGAAATCCGATTGTTGATCACGCCTTTGCCGTTGATGGTGCCTTTTTTCTCCGCATTGAAAGCGGTGGCGTCGTCTTTGAAATATTGCACGATCGTGCCTGGCTCTGGACCCTCATAAAGGATCTTAGCCTTGCCTTCGTAAATCTGGCGACGACGCGACATAGATGATCCTTTGATAAGGTCAGGCTAGAATGTTCTGGCACTGCGCTAAGCGTGGTGCCCGGGGGCGGATTTGAACCACCGACACGCGGATTTTCAATCCGCTGCTCTACCCCTGAGCTACCCGGGCATTCGCTTCAGCGGCACCGCAGTTTTATGCGATGGCGAGCAAATGAAGGGCGCGCTATGGCGAAGGCGCGCGGGAATGGCAAGAGGAAATCGGAGAGTTTTCGGCCGTTCATTACGAAGGCTGTTCCCATTCCTCGCGCGCAATCTCTTCAGGATCGGCTGGGCGGCCCGGTACAGCGTAGCCATCACCGAACCATTGGGCCAAATCACGGTCCTTGCAGCGCACGCTACAAAAAGGGGTGTGCTCCTCGCTGCGAGGCTTTTTACAGATGGGGCATTTGCGTGTTTTAGTGCTCATATTTCCACTAACTGCGCAAAGCCTGCTTCTAGTGCAAGGGCGTCGTCGGTTTCAATCCGCACATCTTTACCGGATTTTTCGCGCAGTTCGATTTTCCAACTGTCTTGGATCGCAGTTTCAATCCTTGGATGGCAAGTGAGAAGTAGGCATCGGCCTGTTCCTTCGAGTCTTTCAGCTTGACGCAGTAGAAAGCGCGCAGAGGCTGACGCGCGTGAATATTCCAAGCGGTGGAGCAGGGAGGGCAATTGGAGCCGTGCAACGATCTGCACAAAGCCAAAGCCATTCATCGCGGTGCGTTCATGTGGCCACTCAGCCAGCGCTTCGTCCAAAGCGGCATCCACTGCCTTGCGGTCAGCCTTTGCCGTGATTGTCGGAAAGTCGATCCCGATATTTCCGCCCAAATCCATCCAACGAATTGCGCGGGCAATCGCGGGCACTGCGGAAAGCGACAATTCACGGGCTGAGCCGCTTCCATCGATGTCGATCAATGTCATTGCAGGCGTGGGGGTGACAACCAAATTGCCGCCTGCAAACGCCATCTCCGCTTCTGCTGCCAGCGACCATATTTCTTCCCAAATGCCAGCGGGCAGGCGGCGAACTTCCTCGCCCCTTATGAGATCATTCATCGGTCCAATCGCGCCGGTTTCAGGATGATCTCCAAAATAGCGCCCTTGCGCGCGTTTATGGCGGCCGCGTTCAGCCATTGGCTCGCGGTGGATCATGATCCGGACCTCGCTGCCTTCGCTGGCCTCAATGGGCAGGTCGGGCACCTCTACTTCATGCCCAGCTTGCGGAAGACGCGTCACGCAAAGCGCGCGCCTTGCGCCTTTGTACCGCTTGGAAATTTTTGCGACTGCGATGGTGCCAGCGCATATGTGGCTGAACCAATTGAGCCGGGCTGCTAGAACTTCCTCACCATCAAGCAAGACAGAGCGATATTCACCGAAACTGTGCTCATGCACCCATTTAGGCGCATCTGTATCAGCCAATGGTGAACCCTGCCGCTTTCAGCAAAGCACGGGTCTCATAGAGCGGCAGGCCCATCACACCAGAATGGCTGCCTTGTATCCATTGAATAAGCCCTTCTGCAGCGCCTTGAATGGCGTAACCGCCGGCTTTGCCTTTCCACTCACCACTGGCGATGTAGGCGTCAGTTTCAGCGTCTGAGAGGGATTTGAACCGGACGACTGTTTCATTGAGCCGTTCGCGCATGGAGCCATCGGGTGCGCGCAATGCGATGGAGGAGAGGACACGGTGACGCCGCCCGCTCATCAGCTTAAGACAGGTGCGCGCTTCTTCTTCGTTTTCGGTCTTGGGCAGAATGCGGCGGCCAAGGGCAACCACGGTGTCGCCTGCCAACACAAAAGCTGTGTTTGATGGGACAGCCTCAGCTTTCTCGCGTGCCATCCGCACGGCATAATCGCGGGGAATCTCAGCTTTGAGCGGCGTTTCATCAATATCAGCAGGGGATATGGCATCAGGCGTCAGCCCGAGGCGCGCCAATAAATCGCGCCGCCGTGGGCTAGCAGAGGCTAGTGTGAGTTTAGGCACGCTCATTCAAGCGTTGCCGCGCATTATGCTGCTGGGCCGGGGCCTTGGCCAGGGCCGCCGCGACCGGGCATAAAGCGGTAAGTGATGCGCGCCTTGGTCAGATCGTAAGGCGTCAGTTCACATAGGACGTCATCACCGACCAGCACGCGGATGCGGTTTTTGCGCATCTTGCCAGCGGTATGCCCAAGCACTTCGTGGCCGTTTTCAAGCTCAACCCGGAACATCGCATTGGGAAGCAGTTCGACCACTTTACCGCGCATTTCGAGGAGTTCTTCTTTAGCCATGTAAATCCCTAGTTAATTGTCTCAGTAGACATTGAACGCGCCCCTTAGCCTTGGCTGGGATAAAAGGAAAGCCTTGTGCGTAAGGTCAATTTGCGGCTGGCTAATTAAACGTTGCGTCCTTGCAACGCACCTCTGCGTATCATCTTGTGAGGCAATTGGTGCAAATTGATACATTTTGGCTTCTTGTGCACCGCAAGAAATTGGTGAAGAGCACCAGAGTATGACCCCCAATATATCCCTCCGACCCGCTTTAAAGCCTGCCTGTTGGTTAACCAGCGTTGCTGCGCTTTCCTTATCAATGCCTAGTCTTGCTCAGAATACTGATGCTTCTGGTGAGGCAGATGCCTTGGATTCAGAACCCGGAACAATAATTGTTCAGGCGCAGCG
>JALZVZ010000040.1 GCA_023299945.1 Altererythrobacter sp.
AAAGCATCCAGCATAGCTCCGACTATAGGCCCCGCTCATCAATCAGGCGCAGCGGCTTTTGACGCTTGTCTATTTCAGTGACAGCCGCCGTTCCGCCTGGTTCAACCAAAGCAATTTCCACCTCAACGCCAAGGCCTTGCTTTAATGTTTCTGCAAGCGCGCCGGCATCTGTTCCGCCCTTGCTTTCCAGCGTCACACGCATGCTATCGCGCTGGCTTGCATCGCGGGTAAGGTTGCAAACATATTCACCAGTAAGATCAGGCCGGTTCTCAATAATTGCACCAATTGCGTGCGGGAACACATTGATACCGCGCAATTTCACCATATTGTCGGACCGCCCGCGAAAGCCTGCAATGCGCTTAAACGCAATCTCGCCGCGGCCATCCAATTCATGCGTAATGTCATGCGTGTTGAAGCGGATGCAGGGCGCGACGTCGTCCTTATACAGGCATGTCACGACCATATCGCCTGTTGCGCCGTGTCCGACAGGTGCACCGTCATCAATGCCGAGCAATTCCAGATATTGCGCATCTTCCCACACATACATGCCGTCGCGCTCTGGTCCCTCGCCTGCGATCGTGCCGGTGTCGCCAACCCCGTACCAATCATAGGCTTTTGCGCCGTGCCAAGCATCCTCTGTTGCCTGCCGGTCCTCTGTTCCCAAATGCCCGATGATCATACGGATATCAATTTGATCGAACAGGCCAAGCTCCTCTGCCGTGCCCGCCAATTTGCGCACATAATCAACAAAGCCGACTACAGTAGTGACACCAAAATCGGCCATCAATTGCACTTGATTGGCGCTGCGTGTTTCAATCCCCGTGCCAGCGGATAAGAAGATCGAATTGGTGAATTTGGTCACAGCCTCACGGATGTAATGCCCCCCATTGATCATGCCGTGGCCATAGACAGAATGCACCACATCATCGCTGTGCAGCCCCATCCAGCGGTACATCCGCCCGACCAGCAGATTACAGACTTCGCGCCCCTTAGGGCCGAACATCATCACCTGCGGCTTGCCGGTTGTGCCGCTGGTGGTGTGGAAGACCACAGGGTCGCGCTTGGCTGGGTCAGCGTGCATGCCATGGAAGTCGCCATAGGGCGGATGCTCCGCGATGGAGGCCATCAAATCAGACTTGTCATAAACCGGCAATTTGGTGATGTCGGCAAGGCCCCGAATATCGCCCGCCTCTATGCCCTGTGCGCCCCATAGACGCTGGTAAAAAGGCACCTGCCATCCCTTTATCATCAAGCGTTTGAACTGCGCATCCTGCAACGCAAATAACTCATCACGGCTCATGGATTTATAGCGCGAGACAAACTCCTCCCCGACCGCATAATCGGCGAGCATCTGCTTATGATCGAGCGCTTCAAAATAGGTGGGATAGGTCATTGAATATCCAAAAAATAGGCGAGAGGATCAAGGAAAATCCGCGCGTCGGCATCGGGCGGCGCAAGATCGCGCGCAAGGCCAAGCTTGGCTTTTATCTGCTCAGCGGAGAGCGGATTCTCTTGGCTGCCCAAAGTGGCAGCGATCGGGTAGGTGTAGCTGGTGCCATCAATCATCGTCACGCGCAATTCTTGCGGGAACAGTGCGTTTGGATCCGTATTGCCATCAGGTACGAGGTCGACCTTCGCCGCGACTTGCGCCAATGCACTGTCAGCAAAATGTTCAGCAGTGAAGCTGCGCGGATCAATGCGGCCATCCGCCAACATCAGCGCAGCAAGCCATGGCAGACAAAGCCGCGCATAAGCGGGTGTCATTGTGTCTGAATATACTCGCTCAACCAGCCGCCGGACCAATGGCGGACAGGCGAGTTCAATCTTGGAAACGAGAGCTGGGTCCAGCGCCAACTCCTGCAATTTGCCCAGCGCAGCGTGGCTGGCTCTGCCAGAGGGAAACGGCTTTGTGCTAACCTCGGAAATCCGCCAAACTGAGCCGATTGTGTCAGTATAAATCGACAAATCGCCTTCATCGAACAATGTGAAATAGCCAAATTCGCCTTCAAATGGATCTTTCGAACCCGCAAAGCCAGCGCGTGCCAAATCGCATGCTGTCACTGCGGCGCGGGCGGCGTTGGCAATTTGAAACGGTAATGTGGCCAGTCCCTCAACATGCGGCTGCATCGTTCCTGAAGCAGAGCTGTAAGCAATTCCCAATGCATCGGCCAAGGGCGCTTTATCAATCCGCGCAGCGGCAATTGTCGCGCCAAAGATACCCGCCGTTGCAGGCCGGAAAAAAGCAAGGCCGGATGATGCCGCAATTCCCAAGCCAGAGGCCACATCAACTCCGATAGCGAGCGCGACGAGCGCCTCCTCTGGCTCGCACGGATCACCCTTTGCCGCGCGCCGATCCAGCACTGCTCCAAGCGCTGCGATCACAACGCTCATCGCATGGACAACGGCGGGTTCATGCACCCCGTCCCATTCAAGGCAGTGAATACGGTAGCCATTGACGAAGGCGGCAGAGGCCGCTGGCAAACGCTCTGATGTTCCGATCAGCCGCACCTCTTCCCCTTGCCCAAAGCTGCGCGCTGTTTGCAGGATCGCGGGCTCTCCCGGTGCACCAACCGCTGCGGCGCCTATCGCAAGAGTATCGCCTAACAACCTAATCACATCTTTGCGAACATTGGCTGGGAGCGTGTGCTGCGCGCCCGCCCATTTGAGCAGTTTGGAGGTGCTCGCAGGCGCGCTCATGCCAGCCACCCCTCCAACATATCATCAATCGCGGCTGCATCATCACCGGTAAGCGCCAAATCGACCGCGCGCTGAGATTGCTCTGCTTTCAGGCCGCCCCATTTGCCTAGCGTGTGCATCTTCTCAACAATGCGCGCCTCACCCACGGGCCGTTCGGGATCACCCAAAGTATCTATCAGCTCAAACCCGTTCACCCGAGCGCCAAAATGCGCCGGATAACGCGCTGTAATGCTGGTATCTTCAATGACAGAAACCTGCGCGCGCAAATCACTCAGCGCAGCGATGGCTTCTTGCGTAAAGTCTTCCGGTCTCGCATCCCGGCCATCTGCCACCACAGCGACAGCATGCTGAATTGAGAACTTTGCCTCATGCTCAGTCGTAGGATTGGCCCGGTCGCAGAATGTCAGTGCATCGGCAAAAGTTTCCACTTTGAAAGGCGCAGATAATTTGCCCGCACTGCGCAATTCCATCGCTGCATCAATCGCAGGATGGGCGTGACGGCATGCGGCAAAGGGCTTGAAGCTAACCTGTTCAATCAGCCAATCAGCGCCATTGGAGGCAAGGTTTCCGGGCTGGCCTGTCATTGCAGCAAACAGCCCTTGCGGCCCTTCCAAAATGCCCACCGGTCCCGTTGCCCCGTAATGCACATGCATCGCGGCATCACGGCCCGTGCGCACGGCGTGGTAGATATGCCATTGCTTCGTCAGCACATTGTCATGGCGCATATGCCACAGGCCGCCTGCCACAGAGCCCGCATTGCCCAGCGCGTTGGCATATTCCACTGGCGCAAAACCAATCAACGAGCCAAACGCTGCCGTAGCGCCAAACACACCAGCTGTGGATGTTGGATGCCAATGGGCATAGTGATGCGCATCCAGCGCAGAGCCCACCGAAATCATCGCTTCATAACCGCGTACGGCCGCATCGAGCCGCGCGTCCATATTGGCGCTGCCCATGCTCATTGCGGCAGGCCAAACCACCGGACCAGGATGCAGCAGGCTCGTGCGATGGACATCATCCATCTCCAGCACATTGCCAACGTAAGTGGCACGCTCCCAGCCGAGACGCGATATGACGCCGCCCAAATGCCCAGCCTCGCTATCACGGGCTCCTGCCACGCACGCCAGCCAGTCAAGCAAGTGCAGCCTTGCGCGCTTCCTCTCGCTTTCGCCGACATTGCGCGCTATTGTTTGCGCCAATTGGTTGAGGAGCGGCTCACTCATTGTGGTTGCTCCGCGTTTGAATACAGGGATTGGAATTCACTTTGGCAGAGGCCGCCGCGCCCGCAAAAAAGAAAATGCCGCGCTATTTGCAAGTGGCTGATGAATTGCGTGAAGCTATTATTGATGGGCGCTATGCGGACGGAAGACAATTCCCAACCGAAACCGCTTTGTGCAGCCAATATAACGTCAGCCGCTTTACCGTGCGTGAGGCGCTGAAACGGCTGCAAAGCGAAGGGCTTGTTGAGCGTAAGCGCGGTTCGGGCACGGTGGTTCAACCCGCCGCCGCGCGCGGCGGTGCATTGCACCAGCCGCTGTCCAATGTGGGCGAGCTGCTGCAATATGCGCGCGGCAGCGAGGTGACATATTCGCCGCAAGACATTGGCCCTCTGCCTCGCGAAATTGCCGATCAAATTGAAGAGGACACAGCTGGCACTTGGCGCCGATTTATCGGAACGCGCCGGCAAAATCCGAGCTCTCCGCCCATCGCTGTGACCGACGCCTATTTCCATGAAAAGCTGGGGGATGCGGTTGACAGGCTTGACCTTGGGGCCGGCACTTTGTTCAGCCAAATTGAGAAATTGACCGGTACCAGCATTGGCCGTGTTACGCAGGATATTCAGGCGATCGCGGCAGATGCTGGTACCGCCAAGGCTTTGGAGATTAACCGCGATCAGCCCGTATTGCGGATCATTCGCTGCTATCTCGACCCCAAAGGCGGAGTTTACGAAATATCGGTCAGCCATCACCCCGGTGATCGGTTTGCCTATTCGATGCATATCGACCTCGATAGCTAGACAGGCACCCCCGCCGCTCATTGCCCGCCCAATTTCGGCGTAGCTTTGGGCCGGAATTCTTTGCCTGCAAAACGGATTGGTGAAGCAATATGAGAGGCCCCGTTTTCATCTTCAACCAGCAGGCCACGCTCGGCGATATGCGGCTGATCAAACGCCTCGCGGAAGTCCAGCACAGGCGAGAATGCGACATCCTTGTCAGCAAACCAATCGATCCATTGTGCGCGCGTTTTGTTCGCAAAAGTCTGGCGCAAGAATGCGATTAGTTCTTCTTGCTCGCCCGCCTCGCGTGTCGCATGAGCGATCAGGTCTTCACGGCCTAAAGCGGTCAGGAGATTGCGCGCAAATTTAATCTCGCGCCCGCCAAGGGCAACATGTTTGCCGTCCTGCGTCTCATAAACCTGATAAAAACCGGCACCGCCCAATGAGCGCTGACTGGCAGATACAGGGCTCGGACCGCCCGCAATCGCGCTGCCTGCGGTATGCGCGCACCATGGCAGCATTGCGTCAAACATGGCGCAGTCAATATATGCACCCTCACCGGTCGAACCGCGCCCCAATAATGCCATCAGCACAGCCGATAAAGCCGTAAGCCCAGCGGCCATATCCGCACTGGGCGCGCCGGGGACAACAGGGGTGCCATCTGGACCATCATTCACGGCGAGAAACCCTGCTAGCGCTTGGACAGCCATATCGTGTGCGGGGTGATGGGCGAGTTCGCCTGTTTGACCAAAGGCTGAAATCGAGCAATAGACAATGTCGGGCTTGAGCGCTTTTACTGCATCATAATCAAACCCAAGCCGCTTCATTACACCGGGCCGAAACCCTTCGACGAAGACATCCGCCTCGCGGCATAGATCGGCTAGATGCGCCTTGCCCTCTTCGCTTTTGAGATCGAGAACAATGCTGTCCTTGCCGCGATTGAGATTGGCGAACCACACCGAATGCCCTGCCTCATGCGGCAACATATCGCGCGCAGGATCGCCTGACTTGGGTTCAACTTTAATGACCTGCGCCCCGTGATCCGCCATCATTACGGTCATCATTGGCCCGGGCAGAAACTGCGTCAGATCCACAACCTTAATACCAGAAAGTTTACCCATACCGCGCTTGGTCCCCAATAATTCTATGGCTAAACAATGCCGCCATCGCGCAGTTTGGCAATGGTATTATCATCATAGCCCAACTCACTCAAAACCGCATCGCTATCTGCGCCTAGCAATGGCGCTGCGCGGTTGGGAAGCCTTTGCCCATCCAGCTTTATCGGGCTGGCGAGCACTTCCATATTTTTACGATCCGGATGATCGACTTTATCTCGCATGCCAATGGTTTCCAACCACGGGTTATCCATCGCATCGGCCAGCTCATAAACTGGGGCAACCGGCACATATCCCGCCAGCAAATCCTGCCAATGCGCCATAGGTTGTTGTGAGAACTCATCATCCAATAGTTGGGTTAACGCCCCGCGATTGGCAAGCCTGTCAGCATTGGTCGCAAAGCGCGGGTCGGCAAGCAGATCGTTGCGGCCCATTCGCTTGGTCAAAATATCCCAGAATTTGGGCAGCTGACACATCACAAACATCCAGCCATCGGCGGCTTTAAACATTTGGCTGGGCGTTGCGGTGGGGTGAGCAGAGCGCGGGGTCCGCTGCGTCTCATCACCCTCATTCATATACCATAGCGCGGGATAGCTTGTCTGATGCACGGCGGCGGACAGCAAATCAGTGTCCACATCGCGGCCCTTGCCCGTGCGCTGCGCATCGGTGAGCGCGGCCAGCAGCCCGATGGTGAAAATCGTGCCGGTCATAAAATCGACCATGGACAATCCCATGCGCTGGGGCTCGCTGCCCGGCTCACCAGTGACGGCGCAATAGCCAGCCTCCGCTTGCATCAAATAGTCATAGCCGGGCCATTTGGCGCGTTCATTATCGCGGCCATAGGCTGATAAATGGGCGCAAACCAAGGCAGGGTTAACCTCTTTGAGCGCATCATAAGTAAGCCCCAATTTCTCAGGCAGATCGCCGCGCATATTATTGGCGACCACGTGGCTGGTCGCGGCCAATTTGCGGAAAATACCCTGCCCCTCGTCTGTGCGTAAATTCAGCGTCAGCGATTTCTTATTGAGGTTGAAAGCTTGGAAATACAAGCTCTCGCCCTTGCTCAAGAAATGCGGGCCGACCGCGCGCGCCGTATCGCCGCCACCGACCTTTTCTCCATTCGGTCCATCCACGCGCGGCGGTTCGATTTTGATGACCTCCGCGCCCAATTGCGCCAAATGCATCGTGCCATAGGGACCAGCTCCATATTGCTCGACGCTGATGATCCGGAAACCGGCGAGTGGAAGCGGAGGGCTCATGCAGGCGCGCTCAGATCTTATTCTGTTTGAGGTGCTGTTTGGCGATAATCATGCGCTGCATTTCATTGGTTCCTTCACCAATGCACATTAGCATGGAGTCGCGGTAGTAACGCTCAATGTCATATTCCTTGGAATAGGAATATCCGCCATAAATGCGCATCGCCTCTTGGCTATTATCAACAGCGGCTTCTGAAGCAAAATATTTGGCTATTCCCGCTTCTTTATCGCAGCGCAGGCCCAGATCGTAAGCCTCAGACGCATCCAAAGTCAGCAGCCGAGCAGCGCGCGCGCGCGTTACCATTTCACCCAATTTCAACTGGATCGCCTGGTGCTCCGCAATCGGCTTGCCCATGGTTTCGCGCTGTTGCGAATATTCCGTGGCGAGGCGCAAAGACCCTTCGGCTAAACCGACACCGCGCGCCGCCACATTGATGCGGCCCAGCTCCAATCCGCCGGTCGCTTGGAAGAAGCCTTGCCCCTCTTCGCCGCCAATAAGCTGGTCAGCAGGAACACGGTAATCATCCATGATGAGCTCTGCTGAATCGATGGCTTTATATCCAAGCTTGTCGAATTTTTTGCCGGTCGTCAGGCCCTCTCGCTTGTCAGCGATAAACAGGCTCATGCCTTTATAACGAGGATCGGCACCCGGATCCGTCTTCACCAGCATCGCAAAACAATGGCCATTGATCGCGTTGGAAATCCAAGTTTTCGTTCCATTGATGACGTAATCATCGCCGTCGCGCACCGCGACCGAGCGGATGGATTGCAAATCCGTGCCCGCATTCGGCTCTGTTAAAGCCAGTCCGCCGCGCATCTCTCCGCTGGCCAATTTTGGAAGCCATTTGGCCTTTTGTTGCGGTGTGCCAAAACGCTCAATCGCAACCGCCATAATCAGATGCGAATTGAAAATACCAGTGATCGCCATCCAATAGCTGGAAATGCGCATGACGATCTTGGCATAGGTTGTCGCAGGCAGGCCCAGCCCGCCATATTCTTGGCCAATCGTGGCGCCGAACAAACCCATCTCTGCCATTTGATCGACCAGTTTTTCTGGCCAGATATCGCCGTGATCATGGTGCTGGATAACGGGAATAACTTCCCGTTCCAGCCATACGTCAATCGCTTCCATGAAGGCACGCTCATCATCGGGATCGATGGTGCGAATTTGATCGGATAGAGCTGCGGCGGTTGCCATATTATATTCCTTTGGGGGTCTTGTGGGGGTCTTGAATGTCTTAAGGTTTATTCGTCGAGGCCGCCGTGGCCGCGGCGCCACACAAGGACGGTTCGCTTGTAATGGGCGACCACTTCGCCGTGTTGGTTCTTGGCGATGGTTTTGCAGGTCACAATTCCCTGTTCTGGGCGGCTTTTGCTTTCCCGCTTTTCAAGAACTTCGCTCTCGCAATAGAGGGTATCGCCGACAAACAAAGGTTTGACCATGCGCACTTCATCCCAGCCTAAATTGGCGATTGCTTTGCCGCTCGTATCGGACACGCT